>NZ_JAHKSN010000010.1:0-160000 GCF_018863415.1 Deinococcus aestuarii
ACCGTCTCGTCTCTCAGCGCTGGCCTCTCGGCCCGCACCGGACGTTGCATTCTCGCTCACACCTTCGCTTGTCATGCGGCTCGCCTCAACCGAGGCTCAGAAAAGATACAGGCCATCTCCCTGGCTGTCAACCCCCGGGCCTTGGTCTTCGCTTGGAAGGGCGTGGTACCCTCCGGCCATGCAGGTCAAGGTGGTGTTTTTCGCGCGCCTGAGGCGTGAATCGGGGCTGGCAACAACGAGCGCGGAGGTCCCGGGCGGCGCGACGGTGCGCGACCTGGCGACCCTGGTCGAGGCGCGGCATGGCCTCAGCCTGCGCGGCTGCATGGTGGCGGTCAACGAGACGTACGCCACACCGGACCAGACGTTGTTGCCCGGGGACGAGGTGGCCTTCCTTCCCCCGGTGGCGGGAGGTTCCGAGGACGGGGTTCGGTGTGAGGTGGTGACCTCTCCCCTGTCGCTTGCCGAGGCCGACAGCTTTCTGGTTCGGCCGGAGCACGGGGCGCAGGCGTACTTCGTGGGCACCGTCCGCTCGCCCAACCGGGGCAAGCAGGTGGAATTCATCGAGTATGAGGGGTACACCCCGATGGCCGAGAAGGTGATGCGTGAGGCCGCCGCCGAGGCACGCAGGCGGCATGGCGAACTGCGCATGGTCATCCAGCACCGCCTGGGCAAGCTCCTGCCCGGCGAGGCGAGCATCCTGATCGGCGTGGCGAGCCCGCACCGACGCGCCGCCCTGGAGGCGTGCGACTTCCTGATCGAGCATCTCAAGGTCCACCTCCCCGTCTGGAAGCACGAGGCGGACGAGGAGGGCGAGCACTGGGTGGACGGGCGGGCCGGGCATCCCACGCTCTGAGAGCGGGCCCTACCGGGGGAACGCCCGGCTCAGCGGGAGCGCGGCTGCGGGTTGCTGCGGGCGTGCTCCTCGAAGTGGAGGTAGTACCGGCTTGCCAGCACGGCCATCAGCACCACGACGGCGCCCAGCACGGCAAGCTGGGGCCAGCCCGCCCGGCCGGTCACGAGCCCGTTGAACACGACGTGCAGCGTGATGCTCAGGAGCAGGCCGCGTGAGCGCCACCAGCGCCCGCCCCGCAGGTGCCGGCCCCCGAGGGCGTACCCCTGCGGGGCACTGAACAGCGCATGGGCCAGGGTGGTGAGGAGGGCGTGCCAGGTGGCGGCGGGGGTGCCGAACCCCAGGGTATAGGTGACGTTTTCCAGCAGGGCGAAGCCCAGGGCGGCGGTGACCGCATAGACCAGCCCGTCCATCGGCTCGTCGAAGGCGCGCTCGGTGGTCGCCGTGCTCGCCGCCAGGAACTTGGTGACCTCCTCGACCACCGCCGCCAGGAGCAAGGCGAGGAGCGCCGCGTCCAACCGCTGAAAGCTGCCCTCGAAGGCGGCGGAGACGGCCCACGCCACCATGCCCCATGCGAAGGTGCGCGCGAGCAGCCAGGGCGGCTCGGGGTGGCGGTCGCGCCGCACAAAGAACCACAGCCACGCAAAGGTCAGCAGCACCGACGCGGCGAGCGGGAGGACGACCGACACTTGGGGCCCCAGCCTAGCTGCGCACGAGTCGGGCGGCAGAGGCGGAGACCACGGACTGGTGGGCGAGGTGGGTCAGGGCCAGGGCGAGCGCGTCGGCGGCGTGGTTGTTGAACAGCTCGCCGAGGCCCAGGGACGCCTTGACCATGTAGATCACCTGCTCCTTGTCGGCGCGGCCCGTGCCCACCAGCGAGCGTTTGACCTGCATGGGGCCGTAGGCATGGACGGGCACCCCCGCCTGCGCGCACGCGAGCTGCACCACCCCGAAGGCCTGCCCGACCTTGAAGGCCACGTCGGCCTGGCGGCGCAGGATCTGGTCCTCGATGGCCACGGCGTCGGGCCGGTACTCGGCGAGGAGGCGGGAGACCTCCGAATGGAGGTACTGGAGGCGGCGCGGCATCACCCAGGCGCTCTCGGTGGTCAGGCAGATGTGGTGGAGGTGGCGGGCCTTGCGCACGTCCCCCTCCACCAGTCCCAGGCCGAGGTTCGCCAGGCCGGGGTCCACGCCGAGCACGATCATGGGGGCAGGATAGCAAGTTCCTGAAAAGCCGCCGGTGATTTTCCGCGTGCCGGACGACGTGTCCCGGGCCACAGACCGCAGACCGGCACGACAAACCGCCCGGCGGGGAGGCGCGGGCGGTGTGGGGCGGGAGGGCTCGGGCGCGTCAGTGGCTGCCGCAGCCACCGCTGCCCGCCCCGTCGGGGGACTGCGAGCCGTCGGTGCGGAAGGAGTGGCCGCAGCCGCAGGAGCTGGTGGCGTTGGGATTGTGGACGGTGAAGCCGCCGCCCATCATGTTCTCCACGAAGTCCACCTCGCTGCCCAGCAGGAGGGGCAGGCTCATGCGGTCCACCACGAGCTTCACCCCACGGTCGACGACCACGGTGTCGCCTTCGAGCTCGCGGTCGTCAATCGCCATGCCGTACTGGTAGCCGCTGCATCCGCCACTCTTGATGAACACGCGGACTCCGGCCTGTTCCTTGCCGCTCTGGGAGAGGATCGCCAGCGCCTTCTGGGCGCCGAATTCACTGATGGTGAGAGGACGGGCGGGCGCACCGTCTTGGAGGTTGGGGTTCAGGGTCGCCGTCATGCGTGAAGCGTAACACCATTGGGGAAAGGAAAAAGTGCCCGGGAGGCAAACTCCGCCGCCTGCATAGCCAGCCCCCACCCCTCGCCCCCGACCCGTCCATGAAGGATGTCACTTACATTCCTTGAGCGTGGCTGTATTAAGATTGGGGTATGACCAACCCCTACGCCGAGTGGTTCGAACAGCTCCGCGCGGAGTACGGTGAGCAGCTCGGGGCCATGCCGCTGCCCGAGGGCCTGCCCGAGCATCTGCGGACCCTGATCCGGGCGGGTGACGAGGACGCCATCCAGTTTATGATCAAGCTCGCGTGGCAGTTCGGCGCCCAGGTCGGCTACGCGGCGGGCTCCAAGCACGAGGACGCCCGCAGCGTGGTGAGCCGCCCGAACCGCGTGCAGGCCTGAGCTTTTTCCCCGATCTTCGTCTCGCCTGGTCCCCCAAGGGGTCAGGCGAGATTTCTCGTGTCGGCACGTTCGTACCGGCGGGGTGGTGCCCTCTGCCATGATGCGGAGCATGACCTCTCCCACCGCCGCACCCCTCGTCCTCCAGGCTCGGCTCTCGGAACGTGTGTGGGGGGGCAGGCGGCTTGCTCCGGAGGCCGGGGCGCCCGTCGGCGAGGCGTGGGTGGTCTACGAGGGCAACGTGGTCGAGGGGGGACCGCACGCCGGGCGCACGCTCGGGGAGGTGAGTGCCGAGCATCCGGGCGAGATGCTCGGGACCCGCGCGCAGGGCACCCGCTTTCCGCTGCTGATCAAGCTGCTCGACTGCGCCGAGTGGCTGAGCGTGCAGGTCCACCCGGACGACGGGCAGGCGCGCGACCTGGCGGGCGAGGGCCACCTCGGCAAGACCGAGGCGTGGCACCTCCTGGACGCGGAGCCGGGGGCGGAACTCATCGCGGGGGTGCGGCCGGGCACCGGGGCCGACGAATTGCGCGCCGCCATTCTGGAGGGCCGGGTGATGGACCACGCCCACCGCCAGCCCGTCTCGGCGGGGGACACGGTCCTGATGCCTGCCGGGACGCTGCACGCGCTCGGGCCGGGACTCTTTCTGTACGAGGTGCAGCAGACCTCGGACCTGACCTACCGCGTCTACGACTGGGACCGCCCCCCGAGCGCGGGCCGCGCCCTGCACCTGCGCGAGAGCGCCCTGGTGACGACGAACGCCCAGGCCGCCGTGGAGCGCAGCCACCCGCCCCGGGCCGGGGAGGCGCAGGAACTCACCCGCTGCGATTATTTCGTCCTCGAACGTCTGGCGGGGGGGGAGGCGGTGATGGGCGACACGCGCGGCGAGAGCTTCCACGCCGTCACCGTGCTGTCCGGGGAGGCGCGGCTGACGTGGCAGGGTGAGGACGTGACCCTGGGGGCGCTCGACTCCGTGGTGCTCCCGGCCGCTCTCGGGCCCTACCGCCTGGAGGGCGAGTTCGCGGCCCTGCGCTCCCGGCTGCCCTGAGCAGGGGCACGCCCCAGGTCCGCGGCCATGACCCGGGGCGTCAGACGACCCGCCGTCAGGGGCGCGAGCGGTCCTGATCCTGGGTGACCGTCGGGGCGGTGGAGAGGGCCTGGAGGCCGAGGTTGAGGAGGGTATCCTGACCGCGCGTGAGGAGCCGGATGTCGGCCTCACCGCCGTCGTGGGCGACGTTGGGGGTCACGCGGACGGGGTAGGGGGTGCCGTCGGGCTTGGCGTAGTTGAGGATGGTGAGTTGCAGGGCGGCGTCCTCGCCCACCGGGAAGATGCGGGTGGCCGTGTTGCCGACGCCCGCCGTGGCCGCGCCGATCACGGGGCCGCGCGCGGCGTACTGGACCTCGTAGGCGAAAAACTCGCTGCACGAGGCGCTGCCCCGGTCCACGAGCACCGCGAGCGGCCCGGTCCAGAGCTGCGGGCTCTGCACCCCGCCCAGGCTGCGGCCGCCCTCGAAGCGCACCCCCCGGCTCACGCGGGTGGAGTCGTTCCCGTCCGCCCCACGCGCCACCCGCGTGAAGGCGGGCACAAAGGCACTCACCGAGCTGTCGCACTCGGCGAGGCTGCCCCCCGTGTTGCCGCGCAGGTCCACGATCAGGCCCTGAGCCCCGCGCCCGCGCGCCTCGCCCACGAGGTCGTGGACCCGCTGGGCGATGCCGCCGCCCGCCAGGAAGGTCGGGATGCGCAAGACGGCGACATTCTGGGCCGCCCCCGCGAAGCTCAGCCGGGGCAGGTCGCGGGTGGAGCTGTCCCGCGAGGTCAGCGGGACGGTCAGGGGCTGTCCCGCGCGCTCCAGCCCGAGATTCACCGTGCGGCCCGCGATCCGCGCCTCGCGCAGTCCCGCGAAGGTATACGGCTGGCCGTCGAGGGTGAGGATCACGTCCCCGCGTGTCAGGCCCGCCTCCTCGGCGGCGCTCGCGGGCACGACCTCCAGCACCACCCGGTTCTCGCCGTCGAGGGGGGCGAGCTTGACCCCGAACTGGCGACGGTTGCCGCCCGTGGCGCTCGCCACGAAGTCCTGGAAGTCCTCGGGCGTCTGGAAGAAGCTGTGCTCGTCGCCGAGGGCGCTGAGTTCGGCCTCGATCACGGGGTAGGCCTTCTCGGCGGGGCAGATCAACGGCGTGGGCGCGCACACGGCGTCGAGCCGCGTCTGGTACTCCCGCCCCAGCGCCACCCGGTCCACGGTGGAGAGCCCGCCGTATTCCTGCTGGAGCAGGAGGTTGACCTGATCGAAGGTCGCCTGGGCGGGCGAGGCGGGGGCCGCGCCCTGGGCTCCCGCCGCCGGGCCCAGCGGTCCGGTCGTGAGCAGGGTCGCGGCTGCGAGGAACACGGACAGGTGGGAGGCCGCACGGCGGCGTGTGGAGGGAATCATGGGTCCCCTCATTCTGCTCTGAACAGATGGGAAGTTGGTGGGCCGAAAAAGGCGCGTGAGTCACAAAAAAAGCCTTCAGCGGTCCGCGCTCAGCCGTCACTGCGCGGCGTTCTCTCCCCTCAGGCCGGGGTCCGAAGTGGGGGGTGAACCGGGACACGTCCGCCCTGAGCTGTTGGCGCTGGCTCCCTGCGGCTGAAAGCTGATCGCTGAGAGCTGACCGCTCCTACGCCACCGGGCGGCGCTGGTAGAGGTCCACGATCCGGCGCAGGAAGCGCAGGCCGGGAGAAAGGCTGCTGGCCTGGACCCACTCGTCCTCGCGGTGGGCGTTGCCGCCGCGGTAGACGCCGACCGCGATGGCGGGCAGGGCGTGGGGGACGGCGGCGTTGGCGTCGGTGCTGCTCGACGCGAGGCGCAAGTCGGTGCGGTGCTCGGAGGCGGCGTCGCGGGCGAGGTCGAGGAGGGGCTCGGCCCCCAGGTCGCCGCCGGGGCGGTCGCCCACCCGTTCCAGGTGGACGTTCACCCCGACCTCGCGGGCGGCAGAGTGGATCGCCGCCTGCGCCCGCGCGTCGAGGTCGGCGAGGACCTGCGGATCGAGCGAGCGCAGGTCGAGGAGGAGGTCGGCACTCCCCGCGATGGAATTCACGCTCGTGCCCCCCGAGGCGAGGCCCACGTTGAGGGTGGTGCGCGGCGACAGGGGACGGCGCAGGGCGTACAGGGCGCTGATCGCCACGCCGAGCGCGTGCAGGGCGCTGGGGGCCTGGTCCCCCCAGGAGTGCCCGCCCGGCCCCAGGAAGACGGCCCGGTAACGCCGCACGCCCACGGCACGGGTAACCGCCACACCAAGGTAGCCGTCCACGGCGATGAAGGCCCCCAGTTCGGGGCGGTGCCGGGCGAGGAGGTGCTTGGCTCCGCGCAGGTCGCCCAGCCCCTCCTCGCCGACGTTGGCGGCCACCCAGAGGGGGCGGCGCAGGGTGCCCTCCTGCCCGCGCAGGCCCTCCAAGAGGGCGGTCACGACCGCGAGGCTGGCGCTGTTGTCGCCGACGCCGGGGCCGATCAGGCGGCCGCGCTCCTCGCGCACGGTCACGTCGGTGCCGCGGGCGAACACCGTGTCGAGGTGGGCGGCGAGGAGCAGGGCGGGGCGGCCCTCGGTGCCGGGGGGGGTCAGGCGGGTGAGGACGTTGCCCACCTCGTCGCGCTCGGTGCGGTAACCGAGGCCCCCCCACAGCTCGGCCATCAGCCCGGCGCGCGCCTCCTCCTCGAAGGTGGGGGCGGGCGTCTGCGCGATGCGCGTGAGGTACGAGAGGGGCATCGCGGGCGATTGTAGCGGCTGGGTTCGGCGCAAGGTCGCAACCCCTTCCCCCATCTCCCAGGGTGGGGAATGACGCAACCCCCGGCCACATGAACCGGGGGCTCGGGAAGGAGTGAGGTCAGCGGCGCAGCATCCGGCTGCCGATCATCCCGGCGAGGCCGACCAGCCCGGCCTTGACGAGCGGGTTGCTCAGGGCCCCGCCCTGGCCGAAGGCGGCCTCCAGCGGGCTGCGGCCATCCTGGGCGGGCGCCTGCGCCGTGCGGGTGTAGGCGTCGATCAGGTCGTCGTCGTCGTCGGGGCGGACATTTTGCACCGGGCTGTAGGGGCTTTGCACCATCGCGTCGCCCATCTGCCGCCGCTGGTCGGCGGGCATCTGCCCGAAATACTCGCGCATGATCTGCTGGCGCTCGTCGGGCGAGGCGTTTTGCATGTAGTCGTGGATGTAGGCGGCGGCCTCCTGTGGGCTGACCACGCCGTCCATGTTGGTGTCGCGGGGGTCGAGGCGGGCCATCTGCTCGTGGCGGTCACGTTGCTGGAAGAACATGGGAGCACCTCCTGTGGGGTGTCGGGGGAAGAGCGTGCGGACGCCTCTCAACCTACGCACCTCTTCGGGAGCGTGCGTGAGGGCACACTTCAGGGCGATTTATCGGGCTCGGGCGAGCGGGTGAGGCGGGACAATCGCGCGCGGGGCGCCGCGTTAGATTGCCGGGTATGCGTTCTCTCGTCCTGATCGGTCACGGCTCCCACCTCAACGGCGAGTCGGCGGGCGCGGTGTACCGTTACGCGGAGCTGTTGCGCGGGCGCGGCCTTTTCGACGAGGTGGTCGAGGGCTACTGGAAGGAAGAGCCGTCTCTCCGGCAGGTGCTGAGAACCACCGCGAGCACCGACGTGACGGTGATCCCCATGTTCATCTCCGAGGGCTACTTCACCGAGACGGTGATCCCGCGCGAACTCGGCTTGGGTCACCAGGGTCCGGTGCCCCCGGAGGGCGTGGCCCGGGTCCTCGGCGGGCGGACGGTGCGCTACACCCTCCCCTACGGCGTCCACCCGGGCATGAGCGACGTGATCCTGGCGCGGGCACGCGAGGTGCTGCCCGACCTCAGCGCGCAGGACACCGCCCTGATCGTGCTGGGGCACGGCACCACCCGCAACGAGAACTCCAACCGGGTGATCTACGGCAACGCCGACCGCCTGCGGGAGAGCGGCCTGTTCGCGTCCGTCCACGCCCTTTTCCTCGACGAGGAACCCAAGGTGGGGACGTGGCCCGAGCGGGTGGGGGCCCGCCGCGTGGTCGTCGTGCCCTTCTTCGCCTCGGAGGGGTGGCACACGCTGGAGACCATCCCCGAGGACATGGGCCTGACGGGCGAGGTGACCGTGTTTCCGGACAACCCGCACGGGGCGCAGACGGTGTACTACGCGAGGCCGGTGGGCACCCATCCGGCGGTCGCCGACGTGGTGCTGCACCTCGCCGAGGAGGCGCGCGGGGCGTCGGAGCGGGGCGGGGACGAGGAGCGGGGACACGCCGGGGCCTGGGCCGCCTTTCTCGACCTCGCGCGCCGGGGCACCCGACTCGGGGAGGCGCTGATCACCCCGCACGCGGGCATGTTCGAGCTGCGGCACGCCCTCGACGAGGGGCAGCCCGCCGACGACCTGACCACCGCCGTCACCCCGGAGGGCCTGCGCGACCTCACCCGGCGGGACGAGGGAGGGCACCACCGCCCCGTCCACACCTTCCGCAACCTGCCGCGCGGCTGGCGGGCGGTGCTCTCGGAGGCCGACCTCCCGCGCGGGGTCCACTTCCTCTACCCCGCCGTGGTCGAGGAGGGGTACGCCCAGCACGGCCACACCCTGCGCGCGACCCCCTGGCCGACGACCGCGCGCCGCCAGACCGGCATCTACGCCAAGGTCACCCGGGCGACCCCCCAACAGGTCGAGGACGTGGCGAAGGACGTGTGCGGCGGCTGCCTCAAGACGCGGCTGTGGGCCGGTGAGAAGCTGCCGCGCACCTTCTTCGCGGGCGTGCCGGGCGCGATCCCCTGCGCCGAGGCCTGCACCTACCTCATCGCCGAGGTGCGCGAGGAGGTCAGCGGGAAGCGCGGACAGGCGGGGTCGGGGCACGCCGACTGAGGGACGGCAGGGAAGGTGGGGCCGTGGGGGGTCGGGGAGGCGAAAACATCTCCACTGACCCCTCACCCTCGGGTGAGAGAATGCCCCCCATGACCGCCCCGCGCACCCCCCGCCCCGCCACCCCTTCCAAGAAACCCGCGGCGGGCGTTCCCAAGACCGTCTGGGACCTCGTGTTCACCCTGATCATCCCCATCCTGATCCTGAGCCCGAATATCCTGGGCAGCGGGATCAGCATTGCGGAGAACGTGTTCGGGGGCGGCACGGCGGGAAATATCCGGGCGTACCTGCTCGCGGCCCTGATCCCGGTCGTCTACGTGCTCGTGGACCTGTTCGTGAACCGCAACGTCAGCCCGGTGGCCCTCATCGGCGGGGCGGGGGCGATTTTTTCCGGGGCGCTCGCCTTTTGGTACGTGGACGGCTTCTGGTACGCGATCAAGGACAGCGCCCGCTCGTACCTGACGGGCCTGCTCTTCCTGATCAGCGCGGCGACGAGCGTGCCCCTCTTCCGGGTCTTTCTCGACGCCGCCAGCATCGGCGAGAAGCCGGAGGACCGCGCGGCCACCCAGCAGGCCATGCGCGACCCACAGATTCACCGGGCACTCGCCCTCGGGACGGTCGCCTTCGCCGTGGTGGACCTGATCGGGGGCGTGGTCAACAGCGTCGTGAACTACGGGCGGGTGACGGCCCGCTTCGGCACCGACGCCTTCAACGCCCAGATCGCGGAGGTCAACGCGATCATGCGCGTGCCCGCCCTCGCCATCAGCCTCGTCGGCGTCGGCCTCGCCCTCTGGCTGGTGCAGAGTGCGGTGCGGCGGCGCTACGGGGACGGCGCCAGCCTCTTCGAGCCCGCCAAGCTCGCCGAGCGGATGCGGGAGCGGGGGGAACTGACGGCGTGAGGGCGGGTGGCCTGATCTCTTGTGGAGAACGGACGAACAGCAAGAAGACCCCGCCGTGTGCGGGGTTTTGATCTTTATCTACAAGCCACGCGCCAGGGGCGACAGGCTCATTCCCCCGTCCGCGCCCGCCGCTTCTGGTACGCCCCCGTCAGCAGCTCCGCGATGTACTCCCGGGTGAAGGGCATCCCGCTCGCCTCGGCGACGGCGATCTCGGCGGCGCGGTCGTAGGTCAGCCGGACGAAGGAGGCGGTGTGGGCGGGGCCCTGTGGGTCGAATTCGAGGATCAGATAGCTGGGGAGGGTGCTGTCGAGGGGATTGCCGACCGAGCCCGTGTTGATCAGGGGGCGGCCCTCCACGTCGAGCATCAGGGTCTCGTGGACATCGGCGTAGACGAGGGCGTCGGCGTGCTGGCGCAGGGCGAACTGGGGGTTGGGGGCGAAGGCGTCGAGCTGCTCGGCGAGGCTGGAGTGAGGGTAGAGGCGGTGGAAGAGGCCCTTGCTGCTCGCGTGGACAAACCGCCACCACGCGCCGCCGAACTGTTCCTCGATGCCGTAGGGCAGCCCCGCGAGGTACGAGAGCTGCCCCGGCGTGAGCTGGCTGCGCGGCCAGAGGTCCTGGGGACGGTGGGTGGCCCCGGCGACGCGGGCGTCCCAGTTGCCCTGGATGACGCGGGTGGCGTGCTCTTGAGTCCACTCCACCACCTCGCGCGGGCGCGGCCCCTTGCCCACGAGGTCGCCGAGGACCCAGAGTTCGGAGATGCCGCGCCTCTGCACGTCCGCGTGGACCGCCAGCGTCGCCTCCAGGTTGGCGTGGAGGTCGGCGAGGACGGCGAGGCGAATCATGAGGGGCAGTTTAGCCCAGGGGCTCAGGTCAACCGTAGCAGGCTGAAGGAAGGAATTAGGGGGAGGGGTTGGGGGTGAGACCCGGACCTCCGGTCCCTGCGTGTGCGGCTGCTCGCCTCTTTCCCGTGGGGCGGCTCAACCGCTGAACCAGAACACCACCCGCAGGTCGTCCGGGTCCTGCACCTGGGCACATAGGAAGGGCAGCGTCCTCTCCACGAAGGGGGCGACGGCCTCGGCGTAGGTCTCCTCCCACCGAAGGGAGGTAACGTAGACCCGGCCATCGCCCGCCGCCCGGTGCTCTGAGCGCGGCTCGCCCAGCGACAGCTCGATGAGGTGCGGCTCGCGCTTCAGGAGGGCATCCATCTCAGCATTACCGATGTGGACGGCCTCCGGGTCCAGCACGGCGGCGGACCAGCTTCCCGGGCGGCCCTCCCGCCGGAACCGGGCGTACTCCACGGCGTCCACCTCCCCGTAGTGGGTCGTGCGCTGTTCTCAGTCGTACTCCAGCAACTCGCGCAGGGTGATCCAGGAGTGGCCGTAGTCCAGGCGGGTGCCGTCCTCATCCCCACCCGCCCGCCGGACCTCCGCCGACACGTCCCCCGGCAGGCCGCGCGGTGGGGAGATGGGGCGGTATCCCGTCCCGGTGCGGACTCCGGCAAAACCGACCCCGTTTCGCACGTCGGCCAGGGTGGCGAAGAGGGCGGAGTTGCGGCCCAGTTGAGGGGGGCAGGCGAGGGAAGCGTCCGCTTCTTCCGTCATGTGGTCCCGGTCGGGAAGAGATTGGAAGACCCGCTCCACCCAGCGTCCGCCCTCCCAAACTTCGTAGGACTCGTAGATGTCGGTTCCCACGCCTCCTTACAGCCCCCCCCTCGGGTTCACGTCCACCCGCACCCGCGCCTTCCACGAGCGGTCGAGGGTGGCGAGGAGCTGGGCGAGCCGGGTGTCGTCGCGCGCCCGCAGCAGGAGGTGGTAGGGGTACACGCCGCGCAGGCGGGCGACCGGGCTGGGGGCCGGGCCCAGGACCTCGTGCGCGTGCGCCCCGGCCCCGTGGAGGGCGTCGAAGACCTCCTGCGCGGCGACCTTCGCCCGCTGGGGGTCACGGGCGGCGACCTCCACCTGGGCAAGGCGGGCGTGGGGCGGGTAGCCCAGGGCAGCGCGGGCCCGTTCCTCGGCGGCGGGGTAGGCCAGGGCGTCGCGGCCCTCGACGAGAACCTTGAGCGCCGGGTGGTCGGCCTGGAAGGTCTGCACGACGAGCAGCGGCGCCCGCAGCGGGTGCCACTCGGCCAGTTGGCGCAGCAGACGGTGATACCGCTCGGAGGCCCGGAAGTCCGAGAGGTTGAGCCAGGTGTCGGCGAGGGTCACCCCGATCAGGGCGAGGTCGGGCGGGGCGTCCTGCGAGAGGAGGAGCTGGGTGCCGACGACGACGCCGCTCTCCCCCGCGTGCAGGGGCGAGAGGTCGTCCTGGCGGTCGCGGTCGTAGCGGTAGACGGGGAGGCCGGGGGCGAGCCGCTCGACGGTCTGGGCGATCCACTCGGTGCCGGGGCCGCGCGCCTTCCACATCTGCTCGCCGCACACGTCGCAGCGGTCGGGGACGGACTCACGGTAGCCGCACTGGTGGCAGGTGAGCTGGCGGGTCTCCTGGTGGAAACGCAGCGCCACGTCGCAGTTGCGGCACTGGGGCGTGTGCTCGCAGGTCGGGCAGCGCAGCAGCGCCGAGTACCCCCGCCGGGGGGCGAGCAGGGCCGCCTGCCGCCCGCGCTCCTGCACCTGCCGCAGCAGCCGCGCGAGGTCGTGGCTGACCGGGTACCCGAGGTCGCCGGGGGTGAGGTGGACGCCGCTGAGGGGTCCGAGTTCGGGTTGCTCGGGCGGGTTGGCGTAGTCCACCACATGCACCCGGGCACGCGGCGGGGGCAGCACGGCGCCGGGCAGGGGCACGCTCTCGGCGGCGGGGGCGCTTCCCACCAGGGCGAGGGCGGCGTCGTGGGCCTGGGCCACCCGCGCGGCCACGTCGGGGATGAAGGCGTGCGAGCCCGCCGGGAGCTTGTAGGCGTCGCTCGCCTCCTCCAGCACGACGATCAGGGCGGGGCCTTGCAGGGGCGCGGTGAGGGCGAGGTAGCTGCCGATGACGAGCCGCGCCTCCTCCGAGCGGATCAGGGTCCAGGCGTGCTCGCGCTGGCCGTCACCCAGGGCGCCGCTGACCTGCACCGCCCGGGTGCCCGCCGTCTGCGCGAGCCCCGAGAGCCCCTCCCACGCCCGGCGCAGCGTCGCGTGGTCGGGCGCGAGGACGAGCACGCCGCGCCCCTGGGCGAGCAACCGGGAAAGACGGGGGGCGAGGGTGCGGAAGCGGGAGAGGGAGCGGCCCCCGTGCAGCCGCCACGCCGGGGCTTCCGGCAGGCGGTCGGGGTCGGGGGTCAGCCAGGGAGCCCCCGGCCCGGGAAGCGGCGGGGGCGGCGCGGCCTCCTGCACCGCGTCCGCCCAGCCCCGCGCGACGAGGGTGCCCGCCCCGGTGGGCGAGAGGGGCACCCCGTCCGCCGTCGCCCCGTTGGCCCACGCGCTGAGGGACTCGGTGGGGCCACGCTCGGTCAGCCAGGTCCAGGCGGCGGGCGGCCCCGTCTCCACCGGCACCGGCCCGGCGCCGCCCGCGTTCACCACGCCGGACACGACGCCGACACCCACCCCCGCGCCCCGTGCCCAGGCGCTCAGGGTGGCCTGCGGGCCGTGCTCGGCGAGCCAGGCCCAGGCCTGCCGCCCCTTGGGGGTGAGGGTCGTCGGCGCCTCGGCAACCGCCCGGAGGACGGTCGTGATCCTCGTGGCGGCGGGCACGGCGTCCAGGGGCCGGGCGCGGACGAGCCCCCGGGTGCGCGAGGTGGGCCGGAAGCTCTCCTCCAGCAGGCCCTGTTCGCGGATGGCGTCGAGGAGGGCGGGAGAGAAGTCGCGGGCGCCCGTCCAGGCCTCCGCCGGGGCGCGACGCCCGAAGGCGCCCAGGTCGGCCCCCGGCACCGCCCGGACGCGGTGGTCGTACCTCGCCGTCCAGCCCACGCCGAGCAGGTCGCCCCACACCAGCCCGGCGGGAAGGCGGGCGTCCCGCGCCCAGGTGCAGACCGCCTCCACCGTGGGGGGGGGCACCCAGGGCCCCTCCTCGTCGTCGAGGACGTGGACCGCCTCGCGCAGGCGGTGGGCGCCGTGGGGGTCTCCCTCACCGACCACCAGGGCGACGGCCAGCTCGCCGCGCCAGGGCACCAGGACCCGGCAGCCCACGGGCACCGCTCCTCCCCGGCCGTGGGGGGGGGCGTAGTCGAGCGCGGGCACCGGGAGAGGGACCACCACCCGCCAGGGCATGGAAGGGGGGGAGGCGGGCGGCAGGGTCACACGCTCCATTGTGCCGCAGCCGTTCCGGAGCCGGGGTGAGCGACCCGGGTTGACACCCCGCCCCCACCCCCACCGCCGCGCTAAGCTCGCCCGCGTGACGACCACGCCCGCCGCCCCGCCCACAGACGCCCACCCTACCCGCGCCGGGCTGGGGCTGGGTCTCGTGTCGGCGCTGGGCTTCGGCACCCTGGGCATCTGGGGCAAGCTCGGGGGACAGGTGGGCCTGGACAGTTTCGACCTCCTCGCGTGGCGCTTCGGGCTCGTGGCCGCCGTGCTTCTCCCGCTGGCGGGCCGGGGGATGACGTGGCGGGAGCGCGGGCCGCTGCTGGGCGTCGGGCTGATCTATGCCGTGGCGACCACCCTCTACTTCGGGGCCCTGGAGCGCATCACGGCGGGCACCACCTCGCTGCTGCTGTACCTCGCGCCCGCCTTCGTGATCCTCTTCGGGTGGCTGCTGGGCAGGCGGCCCGGTGCGGCCCAGCTGGGGGCGGTCGCGCTCGCCGCCCTGGGGCTGGGGCTGGTGGTCGGGGTGCCGGGAGCGGGGGACCGGGACCCGGTGGGGCTGGCCCTGGCCGCCGGGGCGGGGGCGCTGTACGCCGCCTATCTCCTCGCCTCCGAGCGGTGGCTGACGGGCGTCGCCCCGCTGGCCTCGACCGGACACATGGCGCTCGTGGCGGGCGGCTCTTTCGCGCTCCTCGCGGCGGGGGGCGGGACCCTGCGCGTGCCGGAGGGCGCCGCCCAGTGGGGCGTGGTCGTGGGCATGGCGGGGCTCGCCACCCTCGTCGCCGTGCCCGCCCTGTACGGCGCGGTCGCCCGGCTGGGGGCGGCGCGGGCCAGCCTGCTCGGCACGCTGGAACCGCTCTTCACGGTGCTGCTCGCCTTCCTGATCCTGGGGGAGGCGCTGCGGCCCGCCGTGCTCCTCGGCGGCGGGCTGATCCTGGCGGGCGCGGTCCTCGCCCAGCGGCGCGCGACGTAACGGTCCCGGCCCCTTATTCTGGACTCACTTCAAAAGGGGGTCGGGATGACGTTGAGGGCTCGGCGAGGGTGGGCGGGGCGGCTGGGACGGGGCGTGCTGTGGGTCGTGTTGCTGGTGCTGGGGGCTGCGCTGGCGGCGGTGCTGTGGGTGCGGGCGACCTCGGCCCCACGGGTGCAGGGGACGGTGAGCCTCCCCGGCCTCTCGGGTCCCGTCACGGTCACGCGCGACCGCTGGGGGGTGCCGCACATCCGGGCGGTCAGCGACGCGGACGCGATGTTCGCGCTCGGCTTCGTCCACTGGCAGGACCGCGCCTGGCAGATGGACTTCCAGCGGCGGGTGGCGCAGGGGCGCCTCGCCGAGGTGCTGGGAGAAGCCGCCCTCCCGCAAGACCGTTTCCTGCGGACCTGGGGGTTCCAGCGCGCCGCGCAGGGCATCCTCCCCGCCCTCTCGGAGGAGTCGCGGCGGCTGGTCCGGGCCTACACGGCGGGGGTGAACGCGGGCCGAAGTCAGGGGAAACTCGCCCCCGAGTTCCGCGTCCTGGGGTACACCCCAGGGCCCTGGACGGACGTGGACAGCGTCTCGTGGAGCAAGCTGATGGCCTACGACCTCGGCGGGAATCAGGACGACGAGCTGCTGGGGACCCGCGTGCGGCGGCGCCTGGGCGGGCGCGGCCTGAACGAGGTCCTGCCCCCCTACCCACAGGGCGCGCCCACGGTCCTCAGCCGGGACGAACTCGGGGCGGGCGGACCCGCGGCGGCGGGGGTGGAAAGCCGCGCCCCCGTCCTGCCGGACGCGACGCTGGAGGCCCTGCGGACGCACCTCGCCGCCGCCCGGTCCCTGGGCATGGAACGGGTGCCCGGCAAGGGGAGCAACAACTGGGTGGTCGCCGGAAGCCGCACCGCGAGCGGCAGGCCCATCCTCGCCGACGACCCGCACCTCGCGCTCACCAGCCCGATGCTGTGGTATCTGGCGGACGTGCGTGGCGACCGCCTGCGCGCCATCGGGGCGACCATCCCCGGCCTCCCCGGCGTCGTGATCGGGCGCAACGAGCGCGTCGCCTGGGGCGTGACGAACGTGAACCCCGACGTGCAGGACCTCTATGTCGAGCCGGAGAACGCGAGGCTCACCGAGCGGGTCGAGGTCATCCGGGTGAAGGGTGGCCCCGACGTGCGCCTCACCGTCCGCGAGAGCGAACACGGCCCCATCGTCAGCGACGTGGGCGCGGGCGAGGCGGGGCCGCGCGTGGCCCTGAAGTGGACCGCGCTGCAACCCGGCGACACGACCTTCGACGCCTTTTTCGGCCTGAACTACGCGCGCAACTGGCAGGACTTCGTGACCGCCCTGGAGCGGTACGTGGCCCCCAGCCAGAGTTTCGTCTACGCCGACGTGGACGGCAACACCGGGTACTACGCGCCGGGCCGTATTCCCGTTCGCCGGGGCTGGGACGGTTCGCTCCCCGTGCCCGGCGACGGCACCCGCGAGTGGCAGGGCTACATCCCCTTCGGGCAGCTCCCCCACACCTACAACCCCGCCGACGGCCTCGTCGTCACCGCGAACAACAAGGTCGTGCCCGAGGGTTACCCCTTCAACCTCGGCAACATCCGCAACTGGGCCGAGCCGTACCGCGCCGAGCGCATCACGAGTCTGCTGACCGCGAAACCCACGGGCCTGTCCCTGGACGATGTGAGGCGCGTGCAGCTCGACACGGTGAGTCTGGTATGGCGTGACCTGAAACCCTTCCTGCTCGCCACCCGCCCGGGGGACGACCTCAGCCGCCAGGCCCTCGCCCGGCTGCGGGGCTGGGACGGGAACGAGACGACCGACAGCGTGGAGGCGACCATCTTCGAGGCGTGGCTCGCCCAGCTTCAGGCGATGGGGCAGGACGAACTGGGGGACGGGACGCGGGTGAGCAGCCTCGCCGTGCTGAACCAACTGCGGACAGACGGCGAGCTGTGCCGCTTTGAAACCGACGGGCGGCAGGACTGCGCCTCGGAACTTCAGGACAGCCTGAGCCGCGCCGTGGCCGACCTCAGCGCCCGCCTCGGCCCCGACCTGAACGGCTGGACCTACGGCAGGGTCCATACGGTCGCCAGCAACCACCGCGCCTTCGGGGGCGTGCGGGCTCTCGCCTGGCTCTTCAACCACTCCACCCCCACGCCCGGCGGCACGAACACCGTCAACGTCGCCCGCCCCGACCCGGAGACCCTGCGGCAGACGCACGGCCCGAGCTACCGCCACATCATCGACCTGAGCGACATGAACCGCAGCCTCTACGTGGGCAGCCTGGGACAGAGCGGCCATCCCCTCGGCGATCACGTCTCCGACCAGCAGGCGCTGTGGGCGGCGGGCGAGTACCTCCCGATGAGCACCGACGAGCGGGACTGGGGCCGGACGCGGACGCTGACGCTGCGGCCGGGGCAGTAGGCACCGGGGAAACGTCTGCCATCCTGGGCAGGACATGATCCAAGGTCTGAGCCACCTCACCCTGATCGTCCGCGACCTCGGGGCGACGACACGCCTGCTCGCCGACGGGCTGGGAGCCGAGGAGGTCTACTTCAGCGGCGAGGCGACGTTCTCCCTGTCGCGGGAAAAGTTCTTCCTGCTCGGTGGGGTCTGGCTGGCGGTCATGGAGGGGGACCCGCTGCCCACCCAGACGTACAACCACATCGCCTTCCAGATTCGTGAGGAGGACCTGGACGGGTGCCGGGAGCGCCTGCAAACGCTGGGCGTCTACCTCCTCCCTCCACGTCCCCGCGTCGAGGGCGAGGGCCGCTCCCTGTACTTTTTCGACTTCGACAACCATCTCTTCGAGCTGCACACCGGCACCCTCGATGGGCGGTTGAACCGCTACCGGCAGGGTGGGCCGCCGACCACGCCCCGGTGAGGCTGAGCGTCGGAGACGGTGGGTTGGGTTCACGAGGGGGCAAGGTGAGACGTGGGGCGGTGTTCGTCACGCATCTCCCCTCTCCGTGGCGTCAGGAGTCCGGATGGGCGGCCCCGCCATCCTCCCCGGTGCCCTCGACGCGCAGCCTCTGGCCGATATCCCGCAGCCGCGCGACCTGCTAGCCCAGGGTGGGCACGCCCGCGAGGCTGTCGAGGTAGGTCCACAGGTAGGCGATCATGGCGTAGATGGTGCCCGGCTCCGCGCCCGGCAGCCGCACCGCCCGCACGATCACGAACCCCGCCAGGGCGATCAGGAACAGTTCGAGCAGACCCCAGTTGGCCGCCTCGGTGTCGGAGAGCCGCACGCGCCACAGCGCCAGCCGCCGGTAGTGGTCGCGCACCGGCCCCTCCCCCGGCCGGGACAGCACGTCCACCTCGCGCTCCAGTTCGTCGTTGAGGCCGCGGTTGAGCGTCACAGCCCGGCGGGCGAAGTGGCGGCTCACCCACAGGGCGGGCAGCAGCAGGGCCAGACAGGCCAGCCCGGTCAGGGCGTCGTACCCGAAGAGCATCCCCAGCGACCCCACGAAGCCCACCAGCGCCCCGATGATCAGGGGCACGTCGCGCTCGAAGAAGTCCACGAATTCCCGCGAGAGCGCGCTCCTCGCCACGATCTGCGAGGTGGGCAGCCCCCGGCGGGCCTGACCCAGCACGACCCGCTCGGCCACCTCGCCGTAGAGGCGGGTGAAGGTGCGGGTGTCGAAACGCTGGCGCACCACCCCGGTCACGCTGTGCGCGAGCCAGATGCCCCCGAACAGCGCGAGGCCCGCGTAAGAACCGCCCAGCAGCCCGTCGATGGCCTGGCCGGTGGCGAAGGGATACAACAGGTTGAAGAGGTTTTCCAGCAGGGTCAGGGCGTAGGTGAACAGGATGCGCGGGCGGTAGGCCCGGTAGAGCGTCCCCATCGCCCGGGACACGGCGCCCGTCATGGCCGGGGCAGGGCGGCGGGCCCCCGGCGGAAGGTGATGCTGGCGGCGACCTCGCCCCGTCGGGTCCGACCCGTCCCTGGCATGAGACTCCCTCCCTCGGCCGAGCATAACCCCGCCCCGGGGCGGGCCGGGCAGAGCGGCCGTCCGCCTCCGGAACGGTTCTGGCGGTCAGGCCACCTCCCCCGTTCCGCCGATCCCACCTCTGCCGTGTGGACGCCGGAGCGCCGAAGGTCCCCGGTGAACCGCGCTACCGTTCCTCGCCCTGCAACGTCAGCACCAGCCGCCGCGCCCCACCCTCGTCGCGGTGCTCGCACAGGTAGAGGCCCTGCCACGTCCCCAGCGCGAGCTGCCCCTCCCGCACGGGCAGGGTCAGGCCGGGGCCGAGCAGGCTGGCCTTGATGTGGGCGGCCATGTCGTCGGGCCCCTCCAGCGTGTGCTCGAACTCGGGCCACCCGTCCGGCACGAGGTGATTGAAGGACCGCTCGAAGTCCCGCCGCACGTCGGGCGAGGCGTTCTCGTTCAGCGCGAGACTGGCGGAGGTGTGCTGGATGAAAACATGAAGCAGCCCCACCCGCACCCGCGCGAGTTCGGGCACGGCGGCCACCACCTCCCGGGTGATGAGGTGGAAGCCGCGCGGCAGGGGGCGGAGACGCAGATCGTGTTGGGCCCACATGGGAAAGAGGGTAGTGGGAAATGGTCGGTGGTGAGGAGGACAAGAGAGGAGCGCTGGCCCCTGTGGGCTCGCTCTCCTCTCACAGCGGTGGCCGGACACGTTGAGGGTCTTCCCCCCTCAACGTGTCCGGCCCGGGCAGAGCGAGCACCCGTGAGGAGAGCGGTCCTGCGTGGCGTTGAAGGGACAAAGTGCGTCCCTTCAACGCCACGCAGGACCGCGATCAGGACGACCTGTTCTCCTCAGCCCCGCCCGTACGGCTTGCTCCCGCCCGTGCCGAAGCCCGCGTCGGCGACGGTGCGGCCCGCGGGCGTGCCCGGGAGGGTGGGATTGGCAGGGGTGCGGCCCGCCGCCTGGGGCGTGGCGCCGCCCGTGCCCGCGGGGGGAGCGTACCCGGCGGCGGCCCCGACCCCCGCGCTCGGGTCGTTGGCGAGGCGGGCGAACTCCTTGGGGTCCACGGCGCGTTCGACGCCCACGTCGTAGGTGATCACGCGGCGGCGGTAGAGGTTCGCCAGGAAGGCGTCCATCGTGACCATGCCCTCGCGGGCACCCGTCTGCATGGTCGAGACGATCTGGAAGGTCTTGCCCTCGCGGATCAGGGAGCGCACGGCGGGGTTGGCGATCAGCAGTTCGTAGGCGAGGACCCGGCCCGAGCCGTCCGCCTTGGGGAGAAGCTGCTGGGTCATCACGGCGACGAGGTTGCCCGCGAGCTGCACCCGGATCTGCTCCTGCTGCTCTTCGGGGAACACGTCCACGATGCGGTCAATGCTCTCGGGGGCGGAGTTGGTGTGCAGGGTGCCCATCACGAGGTGCCCGGTCTCGGCGGCGGTGACGGCGGCCTTGATCGTCTCGTAGTCGCGCATCTCGCCCACCAGAATCACGTCGGGCGCCTGCCTGAGCGCGGCGCGCAGGGCGGCGTTGAAGCTCTGGGTGTCCGCGCCGACCTCGCGCTGGTTCACGATGCTGTTCTTGTGCGTGTGCATGAACTCGATGGGGTCTTCAATCGTGACGATGTGCAACCGCTTGGTCTGGTTGATGTGATCGATCATCGCGGCGAGGGTCGTGCTCTTGCCGCTGCCCGTCGGCCCCGTCACGAGCACCAGGCCGCGCGGCGCGTTCGCGATGTCCACGACCTGTTGCGGCAGCCCCATTTCCTGCGCGGTCTTGATGCGGGTGGGAATCAGGCGCAGCACCCCGCCCACGTTCCCGCGCTGCATAAAGGCGTTCACGCGGAAGCGGGCCTTTTCGCCCAGCGCGAAGGAGAAGTCGAGTTCGCGCTTTTCCTCGAAGGTGCGCTGCTGCTTCTCGTTCATCATCGAGTACATCAGCTTGCGCGTCTGGGTCGGCGCGAGTTCGGAAAAGCCCTGCGGGTCGTACACGCCCTGGAGCTTGAACTGCGGCGGCAGCCCCACGGTGAGGATCACGTCGGACGCGCCCTTGTCGGCGGCCACGCGCAGGATGTCGGTGATGTCGGTCGGGGGAATGGTCATGAGGGAAACCTCGGTGGGTGGGGAGTGGGAAGGGCGAGGCTTGTGCTGGCGGCCGGGAGCTGGTGGCTGGCGACTAGTTGCTCGTCACCGCCAGCACTTCCTCCAGGGTGGTGAGCCCCTGGAGCGCCTTCTCGATGCCGTCCTGGCGCAGGGTGCGCATTCCGCTCTCGCTCAGGGCCACGTCGCGGACCTCGGCGGCGGTCTTGCCCGCCCCGATGGCGCGGCGCAGGGGGTCGTCGATCACCATCAGCTCGTGGATGCCCATGCGGCCCTTGTACCCGGTGCCGCCGCAGCGCGGGCAGCCCGAGCCGCGCACGAGACTGCCGCCGCTGACCTGCGCCTCCGTCAGCCCCAGGCGGCGCAGCACGTTGGGGTCGGCGTTCGTGGGCTGCTTGCACTCGCCGCACACCTTTCTGACGAGGCGCTGGGCGAGCACCCCCACCACGGCGGCGGCGATGTTGAAGTGCTCCACGCCCATCTCCTCCATGCGGGTGATCGCGCCGGGGGCGTCGTTCGTGTGTAGGGTCGCCAGCACGAGGTGGCCGGTCAGGGCGGCCTCGGTGGCGATCTTGGCGGTCTCGGCGTCGCGGACCTCGCCCACGAAGATGATGTCGGGGTCCTGGCGCAAAAAGGCCCGCAGCGCCCGCGCGAAGGTCATGCCCGCCGCCACGTTGACCTGCGACTGCACGATGCCCGGAATCTCGTACTCGATGGGGTCTTCGATGGTCGTCGTGTTCTTCTCGGGGCGGGCGATGCGCTTGAGGGTCGAAAAACTGGTAAAGGACTTGCCCGAGCCCGTGGGGCCCGTGACCAGGAAGATGCCGTTGGGCTTGTCGGTCACGTCGAGATACCGCTGGAAGTTGTGTTCGGAAAAGCCGAGCTGCTCGACTTCGGGGATGTTGCTCGCCTTTTGCAGGAGCCTCATCACGGCCTTCTCGCCGTACACGGTGGGCAGGGTCGAGAGGCGCAGGTCGATGTCGATGGAGCCCTTCTTGAAGCGGATGCGCCCGTCCTGGGGCACCCGGCGCTCGGAGATGTCGAGGCTTCCCATGATCTTGATGCGCGCGAGGATGCTCTGGGCGCTGCCCTTGGGCAACTCGTTTTGCTCGCGCAGCACACCGTCGATGCGGTAGCGCACCCGCACGGACGTCTCGGTGGGCTCGATGTGGATGTCGGAGGCCTCCTGCAAGGCCGCTTCCCGGATCACGTTGTCCACCACCCGGACGACGGCGTTGTCGTCGAGGGCGGAGACGTCCACGTCGTCTTGCTTTTTCGCCTCGCGGCTCTTGCTCTCGGCGACGAGGCGCTGGTTGAGGTTCGCCATGTCCTGGCTGCCGAAGTAGCGCTCGATCAGCCGAACGATGTCTTTTTCCGCCATCACCGCCGGGACGATCTCGCGGCCCGTGATGAGCTTGAGGTCGTCGAGCGCGAAGACGTTGCGCGGGTCCTTCATGGCGATGACGAGCGACTCGCCCTGGAGCCGCACGGGCACCACGAGGTATCGGCGCGCCGTCGCCTCGGGAATCATCAGGGCGACCTTGGCGTCGGGCGGGCTCTGCACCGGGTCGAGGTACTCGTAGCCGAGCTGCGCGGCGAGCGAGCGCGCGAGCATCTCCGGGCTGAGCTTGCCCGACTGGACGAGGGTGTCCTCCAGGCGCCCTCCGCCCGAGTTCTGCTTTTGCAGCGCCCCCTCGATCTCGTCGGCCTTGGCAAAACCCAGTTCGAGAATCACCTCGCCGAGCGGCTTGACCTTGCCGCCGCGCGCCTGGACCTGAAGGGCTTCTCGCAGTTGCGCCCGCGAGAGGCTGCCCTGCTGCACCATCTGCTCGCCGAGGCGACCCCGCTGGGGGTAGAAGCGCTCGATCAAGGCCTCCACGTCGCGCGGCTTGGCGAGGACGAGCTGCACCGGGCGCCCGAGCACCGCCGCGAGGTCGTCGCGCCTGCGGGGGTCGCTCGCCACGGCGACCACGCCCTGG
The DNA here is from genome assembly GCF_018863415.1 of Deinococcus aestuarii. NCBI lineage: Bacteria > Thermotogati > Deinococcota > Deinococci > Deinococcales > Deinococcaceae > Deinococcus > Deinococcus aestuarii. The sequence continues at coordinate 22,973 of NZ_JAHKSN010000010.1, forward strand.
GGGCCCTCGTCCACGGGCACGGCCTGGAGGCGCAGGGCGTCGGCGCGCAGCATTCCGCCCAGCACGTCCTCGGTGGGCTGGAAGTCGCGCGGGTTTCGCACGTAGGCGACTCCCGCCTGTTCGGCGAGAACCTCGTAGAGCTGGTCTTCGGTGACGATGCCCTGGGTGACGAGGGTGCCGCCCAGCGGCTCGCCGGTCTGCTGCTGCACGTCGAGCGCGACCTGAAGCTGCGCCTCGCTGAGCAGGCCCCGGGCGATCAGCCGCTGCCCGAGCCGACCCCCGCCCACGCCCTCACCCGGCGCCTCGGCGGGCATGGGGGCCGAGAGGTCGAGCTCGGGGTAGTGGGTGGCGATGGACCACAGAATCTGGTCGCGCAGCGCCTGATAGGGCTCGATGATCAGCCCGCTGTCGTCCTCCAGCGCCTCGATGGACAGGCTGGAGAGGGGGTCGGCCAGGGCCACCCGCAGCGTCTCGCCGTCGAGCGCGAAGGGGAAGGCCTGCACCGTCTGGGCGGTCTGCGCGCTGATTGCGGCGACGGCGGCGGGCTCGGGCGTGATCACCAGCAGGTCCACCAGCGGGATGCCCAGCGCCTCCTCGATGGCCCGCGCGATGCGCTTCTCGCCCACCATGCCGGAATCGATCAGGATGTCGCTGAGCCGCCCGCCGACCTCCGCGTGGCGCACGAGCGCCTTTTGCAGGTCGAGGTCGTTCACGTACCCCTGCTCCAGCAGGATCGCGCCGAGGCGCCGGTCACCTATCGAGAGTGCCACTGTCAGTCCTCCAGTCCTGGGTGGTGCGTCAGGCCGTGCGGGCCCGGGGTGGGCCGTGGGTGGGGGGGCGGAAGGCGGGGCGGGTCATTCAGGGCCGCCAGTCGTGACCGTAGCGTTTGAGAACCGCCCGTTCGAGCTTTCTCGTCGCGCGGGTGTGCGGCAGGGCGTTGACCGTCAGGGGGTGCACCAGGATCGTGTGCATTCCGGCGAGGTTGCCGCCCAGCACGTCGGTGAAAAGCTGGTCGCCCACCATCCCCACCTGCCGGGCGGGCAGGCCGAGCGAATCGAGGGCCCGGTGGAAGGCGCGCGGGTTGGGCTTGCCCGCCATCCCGACCCCCTCGAAGCCGAGCTTGTCGAGCCAGAAACGGGCCCGTTTTCCGGTCGCGTTGCTCAGGAGGTAGAGCCGGGTCTCCGCCCGCCGCAGGTCGGCGGCCCAGCGCATCACGTCCGCCCGCTCCTCGTAGCTGCCGTAGGGAATCAGGGTGTTGTCGAGGTCGAGGAGCAGCCCGCGCAGCCCGCGCTCGGCCAGGAAGTCGGGGTCGATGTCGCGGATGTGGTCGATCACGTCGCGGGGGCGCAGCAGGCCCCGGGGCACGGCCAGACTCATGCCGCGCCGCCCTTCGACCCGGGCAGGCCGATCACGGCCCACATCCGGCCCGTGCGCCCCCCGTCGCGGCGGTAGGAGTAGAAGTCGGGCTCGGTGGAGCACCGCCCGCTCACCCAGATGTTCCCGGGGAGGAGCCCCGCCGCGAGCAGGACCGCCCGGTTCGCCCCCGCGAGGTCGAGGTGGGGGGCGCCCTCCCGCTCCAGTACGAACTCCCCGAGGCCCGCCTCCCGGAACCCCCGCGCCACGTCCACGCCCACCGGATACCGCTCGCCGCAGATGCCGGGGCCGACCGCCGCCCGAATCCGCTCAGGGCTGGCACCGCGGGCGACCATCGCCTCCACCGTCCGTGCCCCGATTCCCCCCAGCGTGCCCCGCCAGCCCGCGTGGGCCGCGCCGATCACGCCCGCCGCCTCGTCTGCGAGCAGGATGGGGTAGCAGTCCGCCGTGCCGATGGCGAGGAGGAGCCCCGGCTCGGTCGTCACCAGGGCGTCGCCCTCCTGCACGCCGGGGCGGGCCTCGCGGACCTGGGTGCCGTGGACCTGATCGAGCCGGGCCACCCGCTCCCCGGCGAAACCGAGGGCCCCTGTGAGGCGGCGGCGGTTCTCCGCGACGAGTTCCGGGTCGTCCTCCCGGTCGTCGAGGTTCAGGCCCCCGCCCGTGAGCGCACCGTAGGCGCCCGTGGACACGCCCCCGGCGCGCGTGGTGAACGCGTGCGGCAGCGGCAGGAGGGGGGAGCGCAGCACCATCAGGAGGTCAGTATCGGTTCGCATATCTCACCGAATTCTGACGGTCCATTGAGCTGGCGGGGGCGGTCTGGTTACGCTTGGGGACACGGTGCGAAAAGCCCCCATCCTGGCCTGGGCGCTGACCTCGGACGAGAAGCGCGACCCGCTCCGGGTCTGCGCGCGGCCCGACGTGGCGTTCTTCAGCGCGGGGGCGTGCCACGTCCTCGCCTTCGTGTTCCTGGCGGCGTATCCGGGAGCGGGTTTCACCCGCGCGTTCTCATGCCGCGTGGAGGGCGACGGGGCACTCATGTCTATGTCACAGACGGCCAGACGGCCTTCGACGCGCAGGGCTTCGTATCCGAGCGGGCGCTGCTCCGTCAGCATGTCCGGGCCTACCGCGCCCTCGACGCGGGATGGCGGGCCGATCTCCACGAGGCCGATCCCGACCTCATCGCCTGCTGCGCCCGCTTCAGTCTTCAGCCTCCGGGGGCGTTCCTGCACGACCCTTTCCCGCGTGCCCGCGCGTATCTGGCCCGTCTCCCCTCCCCTCCCGCTTACACCCGCTCCAACGCATCCCCCTGAAGGGTTGCTAGAGTCACCGCCATGACCGTTTCCGTTGACCTGTCCGGCAAGACCGCCCTCGTGATGGGGGTCGCCAATGCCCGCAGCCTCGGCTGGGCCATCGCCGAGCAACTGCTCGCGGCGGGGTGCCGGGTGGGCTTTTCCTACCAAGGCGAGCGGCTCAAGTCCGAACTCGACAAGCTCCTCGTGGGGCGCGAGGGCGTGTGGACCCAGCAGGCCGACGCCACGAGCGAGGAGGACATGACGGCCCTGTTCACCCGCGTCCGGGAGGAGTTCGGGCACCTCGACATCCTCGTCCACTCCATCGCCTTCGCGCCGCGCGCCGCGATGGAGGGCCGCTTCGTGGACACCACGGCGGACGACTGGAACACCGCCCTGAACGTCAGCGCCTACACGCTGGTCAGCGCCGCCCGGCACGCCGAGCCCCTGCTCCGGGAGGGCGCGAGCATCGTCAGCCTGACCTACCACGCCTCGCAACAGGTCGTCCCCAAGTACAACGTCATGGCCGTGGCGAAGGCCGCCCTGGAGGCCGCCACCCGCTACCTCGCCGCCGACCTGGGCCCGGCGGGCGTGCGGGTGAACACCATCAGCGCCGGGGCGATGCGCACGGTCGCCGCCCGCTCGATCCCCGGCTTCGGCAACCTGTACGACGAGGCCGGACGCCGCGCCGTCCTGGGCCGCCACGCCACCCCCGAGGAGGTCGGCAAGCTGGCCCTCTTCCTGCTCAGCGACCTGGGGAGCGGCGTGACCGGCCAGACGATGTACGTGGACGCCGGGGCGAGCATCACGACGATGCCCTTGCAGTAATGGGTGTTTATCCAGTCATGTTCGCCCTGCTCGATATAAAGCGGGCGGGGGCGGAACTGCATCTTCTCAAAAAATACCAAGTCCCCCATGAGCAGGCCGGGAAGGGTTACTTGTGGATGTGCCTTCCCGACCGGGAGTTTGATTTGTCTCAGGACGCTCAAGCTTTCATTCGAAATGCAGCTTGGGTAAACTCCAGAACACCACCCTATCCAGAGCTTACGGATGTGTGCTGGGGTGTGGGTTTCGCATTGGGACATTGGACGATTCCACTGAGTTGGCAAGCATCGACATTTAGCCTCGACCTTATAAACGAGTTTCAATTTCCCCTTTCTGAAAAGGTACGAGATCGTTACGTCTTGGCAGTTATCGGCTTTTCTGGGGAGAAGCACGGCGGACTCCTCCCCAGTCGTCATCCCGTCCACGGTGTCATAACGGCTTTTTTCGAGGCCGTTCAACCTATCTACGCCCTGGCGATAGGAGACACCATCTGGCCGAGTGAGGCCGAAGACGCCGACTTCTTCAGGGAGCCCTGGCGACGAGACGACCGGTATACGAATATGTACTACGGGCCGGAACTCTTGCCATTTATCCCGCCCGAGCTGCTCTCGCCGTCAGCAGGATTGGGTCATGTCGAGCGTTTGGGGGGCGGGGTCTGGGTCACCTTGCCGGGGTGGAGCACCGTCTCGTTCAAAGTGCCCGATTCTCTTTACGAACCACACCGGGCCGCCCTGCGGAAGATCAACGCCGTCCTTCGCCAGAGGCCCACCCCTCCCTGGGCCGAGTGACCCGGCTCCCCGCCACCCTCACCCCGTTATCATCCCCAGCATGACCTCCATGCCCGTCGCCCTCGTCCTGCTTACCGCCCAGCGGCATCACCTGGAAAGCCACCCGCAGGAGCAGGCGCTGTCGGTGGCGTGGCAGCGGCGGGTACTCTCGGCGCGGGCGGCGGGGTACCTCGTCGTCCATGTGCAGTGGGACGGGGCGGAGGGGACGCCGGGCGCGACCTTCTCGCGGGGGTGGGTGCTGCATCCCGACTTCCGGGCGGAGGCGGGGGACCTGCCGCTGCGGGCCACCCACCCCGACGCCTTCGCGGGCTCGGGGCTGGACGCCGAGCTGCGGCGGCGCGGGGTGACGGAACTGCACCTGCTGACCCTGCCGGAGACGGAGATGCTGCCCGCCACGGCGGAGACGGCGCGGGGGCTGGGGTACGGGGTGCGGGTGCTGGAGGCCCCGCCTCAGACACTGGGTGTTCCGGGTTGAGTGCCTTCCACGCCTGTCTAGGACCCGTGGCGGGCGCTCCCGGCCCTCTGGCACGGGATTTTTGGGGCGGCAGGGGGCGGGCGGGGTCAGAACTGTTTCCAAAACTGCTTTAAACTCTATGGCGGCGGGCGGGGGCGCGCTACAGTGGCGGGCGTGACGTGGCTGAAGCCGGTGAACATCGAGGGAGACGCGCAGGCCGCGTATAACGGGTTTCTGCGTGACCTGGAGTCGCGCCTCGCGGACCCGGTGACCGACCGCAACGTGCTGGCGCGGGACATCCTTGCGCAGGCGATGTACGGGCGGACGTACGGGCAACTTCTCGCGGACGCGCCCCTCGCGGCCCTGAACCTCGACGCGCGCAACGTGACCTTCGAGGCCGAATATTACATGGCGACCGACGCCGAGAAGTTCGCGCAGGTCAAGCCGCTGCTGTGGCTGTGGAAAAACCTCGATCTCACGCCGGTCGGGCAGAACCCGGTGACGGGCATCCCGGTTCGGCGACTCCTCGCCGAGCGCATCTTCCGGCGGGTCGGGCGCAACTTCAAATGTTGGCAGAACGTCGAGTTCTCGGTCGGGTACAACATGGAGGTCGGCGACGATGTGGTGGTCCACCGCCACGTGCTGCTCGACGACATCGGCGGAATCGAGCTGCACGACGGCGCCTCGGTGAGCGATTACGTCAATATCTACAGCCACACGCACTCGGTCCTCGACGGCCCGGACGTGACCCTGCGGCGCACCGTGATCGGGCGCGGCGCGCGCATCACCTACCACTCGACGGTGCTCGCGGGCAGTGTGATCAGCGACGACGCGATGCTCGCCACCCACGCGCTGCTGCGGGGCGACATTCCGCCGCACGGCATCGCGATGGGCGTGCCCGCCAAGGTGACCCGCTTCAAGCTGCGCCCGCCGCAGATGTACGACGTGGACGCCCGCGTGTCCCCGCATGACCCCGGCCGCAAGGCCAACCCCAGCTTCCCCCACCCGACGCCCAACCAGACACGCAGACCCTCGCCGGAAGAGAGCCAGGCCAGGACCCCGCAGGAACAGAGCTGACCCGGAGGCCCGTACACTGGGCACATGACCAAACGCAGCAAGGTGTTCGTGCCCGCCGTGGTGACGGTGGCGAGCGTCGGTGTCGCCGCCGGGGCCGCCCTCCTGGCCCGCAACCGCCGGGAAGAGGTCAAGGACTTCCTCGTCGCCCAGGTGTTCGAGCGCCCGGCGGCCAGAGCGAGCTACACCGAACTCGGGCAGGCGCTGGAGCGGGGCGGCACCTTCCTCGCGCAGCGGGCCGCCCGCGCCGCCGACACCGAGGCGAACCGCGGGGCGCTGGCCCACATCGTCGGGATCGAGCGGTGGGGGCAACACCGGCTGCGCGTGGCGCTCGGTCAGCGCGAGTTCGTGCGCGACGAGCACCACGCCTACAAGCCGCCCGCAGAGGCCACCCTGGGTGAGCTTCAAAACCTCATCTCGCAGACCCGCGCCCAGACGGTGGACCTCGCCCGGCAACTCCACGACGCTCCGCCGCCCGAGGGCACGACCGTCGAGCACAACGGCCTGGGGCCGCTGACCCCCAAGGGCTGGCTGCGCTACCTGACCCAGCACGCCGACCTGGAAAGCCGCCGGTTGCGCGGGACGAAGGAGGGCTAGCCCCCAGCACAACCCCGGTCACGCTGCCCGCCGCGCCAGACCCCTACGCTGGGCGCGTGACCCTGCCCACCCTCCTCACCATCGGCTACGAGAATGCCGACCTCGACGCCTTCCTCGCTACCCTGGTCGCGCACGGCGTGACCCTGCTCGTGGACACGCGCGAGCGGGCGCAGAGCCGCCGCCGGGGCTACAGCAAGACGGCGCTTGGGGAAGCCCTGCGGGAGCGCGGCATCGAGTACCGCCACCTGCGCGACCTCGGCACCCCGCCCAGTCTCCGCAAGGAGTACCGGCTGAGCCACGACTTCGGCCTCCTGACGCGCGGGTACCACGCCCACCTCGCCACCCGGGGCGAGACGTTGGAGGAGCTGGGCACCCTCGCGGCTCAGCACCGCGCCTGCCTGCTGTGCTACGAGGCCGACCCCGGCGCGTGCCACCGCTCGCTGATCGCCGCCCGGTTGCAGGAGCTGGGGCTGGTCGGTGAGGTGGAGCACCTGCGCGTGGGCTAGGCGGGCCGGATTCGTGCTTCTGGGAACGCATAAAAGTGTAAGAGCCTGCCACGTACCCTCGGGGCAATGAGCGTTTTGAACGGACTACTTCAGGTCATGGTCAAGGGGGGGGCCAGCGACATTCACCTGCGGGCGGGGTCGGCCCCGGCGGGCCGCGTCAGCGGGCTCATCCAGCGGTTCGGGGAAGCGCGGCTGACGCCCGATCACGTCGAGGTCTTCGCCCGCGAGATGATGCCCCGCCCCGGCATGTGGGAGGATTTCGTGACCCGCCGCGAGGCCGACTTCGCCTACGGGGTGCCCGGCCTCGCCCGTTTCCGGGTGAACGCCTACTTCCAGCGCGGCTCCATCGGGCTGATCATGCGCGTGATCGAGGACAAACCCATCCCCTCCTTTGCCGACCTCGGCCTCCCCGCCTCCACCTTCGAGGCCCTCGCCGCCCACGAGCGCGGCCTGATCCTGGTGACCGGCCCCACCGGCTCGGGCAAGACCACCACGCTCGCCTCCATCATCGACTACATCAACGCGACGAGCCCGGTGAACATCGTCACCCTCGAAGACCCCATCGAGGTCGTCCACCGCGACAAGACCGCCCTGATCTCCCAGCGCGAACTCGGCACCGACACGATGACCTTTTCCGCCGGGCTGCGCGCCTCCATGCGCCAGGACCCCGACGTGATCTTGATCGGCGAGATGCGCGACAAGGAGACCGTCGAGGCCGCGCTCTCCGCCGCCCAGACCGGGCACCTCGTCTTTTCCACCCTGCACACCCAGGACGCCGTGCGCACCGTCAACCGCATCATCGACTTCTTCGCCCCCCACGAGCGCGACCAGATTCGCCTGGGCCTCTCGGAAAGCCTCGTCGCCGTCGTCAGCCAGCGTCTCCTGCCGAGGCTCGGCGGCGGGCGCGTGCTGGGCATGGAAATCCTGCTCGGCACCCCCACCGTCCGCGAGTGCCTCAAGGACGTGGACCGCATGGAGGAGATCAAGCAGGCCCTGATGGAGGGCGGCGCGCGCGGGATGCACACCTTCGACCAGCACCTCGCCGAACTCGTCACCTCCGGCCTGATGAGCGAGGAGGACGCCATGCAGGCCGCCACCAGTCCCCACGAACTCAAGATCATGATGATGACCCGGCAGTACGCGTGAGGGCGGAGGCCTGGGCACACCTCCCCCTTTGACCGTCCCTTGAGCGGGCCTCCACACAGTGAGGACGGGCGGCATTGTCGCGCTGTGCCCGGCGTCCAATTCGACCATGACGAAGAACGGACAGATGGACCCCTCGGAACGGCTCGTGGCGGGCTTTGTCGGGCTGATGGTGGGCTTCTTCGCCTTCTCCTACGGCAAACCGGCCCAGAAGGTCATCATCGGGGGCTTCGCGGTGGTGATCCTGGTGGTGGCGGCGCTAGGAAGAAACCCGCTGGCGGGTGGGGCGAAGGAGTAGGGGGAGAGGCGGGCCGGGGCGCCTGCTTTTCCGTGGGATGAGGGTTCACCGTGCTGCCAGAAGAAGAGAAGGAAACAGAGCAGGAGCTACCGAAGTTGTTCTGTGAGGACGCCTAAGCTCTTGCCCAGGCTTACCGGGAGGCAGCGGCGGAGTTGACGGCTGATCCTCTTTTTGATCTGGACTCGGGGCATGGCCTGGGCCCTGATGACAGGTGGCAGGACAAGTAGGGGCACTACCCGAGCAATTTAGACAAGCGGGTGTGAGGCTATAGAGGATTTCAAAAGTCCCAATTTCGCAGAGCAATTTGAGCAGCACTCCGAGCATTCGACACGCCGTTCTGAGCCAACTGCTGTAAGAGTGGCTTTGCAGGCGCATACCGGCGCGCGCCCAAAATTCTCGCTGCTCGTGCCGCTACAAAGAAGTCAGGGCTCCCCAGGTAGGGAATCAGGGCGTCGCTTCTCTCGTACGGTGTCAATATCATGGCCGATGCGAGGAGCTGACTCTCCCCATCATTATGATCTGTTACCAGTGCGAAACACGCCTCAGCCTTGTTCCAGTCGCCCTCCACATAAGCCTTATCCGATCTAAGGACTGGGTACGTCGTTGTAAACTCTTCATCATGGAAGGGATCAAGCAGCGGGTTTGAAGTAGTAATCGTCAAAAACTCGTGAATGCTACGAAAGCGGGGGCTTGAATCCGGCTCGTCGTGCCTGAATAAGCAGACACAACCTGCTAAGGCCCCAAAAACATAGACGCCGACATAATTTGAGTTGTCATCAGTCCAAAAGAAGCGGACCTCTGAGTTCATTATCTCTCGGCTATCCTCGTGGAATTCCTCGGCTTCAGGGAGTGTCATAAGCCGAGGCACCTGGGGGTAAGTGTCCTCATTCTCATTTAACCGTTCAGCCCACTGCTCCTCCCAATCGTCCGCGAGGCCATTAGCTCCGTTGTGCTGCCTATAAAGAACCTCAACTTCTGGAGGCCAGGTTATTTCGAGCGTCCGTGCCGCAGCCTGCAACTCCTCCTCTGTGGCAGGTAGGTTCCAGGCAAAAGGCAGGGCGAAGTAAGTCTCCAGAGTATTCACGCCTGCAACCCCCGTCCCCCCTGCTTACTCGCCCATGCGGGCGGCTTGGGCGCGAAGCGGCTGAGGATGGTGCCCTGGTCGTAGGCGAGGTAGGCGTCGGCCCAGGGGAAGCCAGCGTTCAGGACGCGGATGGCCTCCGGGCTCCCCATGTTGTGATCGAGCTGGTAGAGGACGAACTGCTCGGGCGTCTCCAGTCGCAGGTAGGTGGGCATGGACCCGGCGTATTCGTCCAACACGCTCTGGAACTCGCCCACCGCGTCGGGGCTGGCAGTCTCCAGGTCGATGGTCACGTACATGACCTTGGGCACCTCGGCCAGTTGCTCGACCCCCACGACCTCCTCGGCGATGGCGCGCAGGCCGCCGTCCTCCGATTCGAGTTCGACGATGACGAGGGCGGGCGTGTCGTTGACCAGCTTCTCCTGAATACGGTCGTAGGCGCGCGAGAAGGCGACGAGTTCGGTCTGCCCCGACTCGTCGGCGAGGATGAAGCGGGCCATCATGCCGCCCGACTTGGTGGGCTTCTTGACCACGCTCTCGATCATGCCCGCGAGCACGGCCTTGACCCGTTTGCCCGGCGCGACGTTCTGGGTGGTGAACCAGGCGTCGAGGTCGGAGATGCGGCAACTGGCGGCCTCGCGCAACCCCTCGTGCTGCTCCAGCGGGTGCCCGGAGATGTACAGGCCCAGCGACTCCTTCTCGATGGCGAGGCGCTGGAGGTCGGTGTAGGGCTCGATGCCGGTGCGGAGCCTCGGCTCAGGCGCCGTCTCGTTCATGCCGAAGAGGGCGTCCATGCCGCTGTTTGCCATCGCGGCGGCCCCTTGCGCCCAGGTCAGCGAATCTTCCAGGCTCTCGGTCAGTTGCCGACGCTCGCCGTAACGGTCGAAGGCACCCGACTTGATCAGGGATTCCATCGCCTTGCGGTTGCAGACCTTGTTCCCCAGGCGCGAGCAGAAGTCGGCGAGGGACTTGAACGCACCCGCGCGCTGACGTTCCTCCAGAATCTTCTGCACCGCCGCCTCGCCCAGCCCCTTGATCGCGTACAGCCCGAAGAGGATTTCCTCACCCTGCACCGCGAAGTCGGCGGCGGAACGGTTGATGTCGGGCGGCAGCACCCGAACGTCCATCTTGCGGGCGTCGGAAACGTACTCGGCCACTTTGTCGGAGTCGCGGCGCTCGACAGTTAACAGAGCGGCCATGAATTCAACCGGGTAATTCGCTTTCAACCAAGCCGTTTGATACGTAATGACGCCATAGGCGGCACTGTGACTCTTATTGAATCCGTAGTTCGCAAAGGCATCCAGCAAGTCGAAGAGTCTGTTCCCTTCATCTTTTGGAACACTGTTCTTCTCCGCCCCGTCCACAAAGATCTGCCGCTGACGCTTCATCTCCTCCGCGTCTTTTTTACCCATCGCTCGGCGTAAGAGGTCAGCGCCACCTAGCGAGAACCCGGCGACCTCCGAAGCGATCTGCATGATCTGCTCTTGGTAGACGGGGATGCCATACGTCTCGGCCAGAATCTTTTCCAACCACTGCGCCGAATTGGGAAAACCGTCCTTGACGTAATCCACCTCCTCGACCCCGTGGTGGCGGCGGACGTAGGTGGGAATGTTCTCCATCGGGCCGGGGCGGTACAGGGCCGAGAGGGCGATGATGTCCGCGAGGCGCCGGGGCTTGAGGCGGCGGGAGGCGTCGGCGATGCCCGCCCCTTCAAGCTGGAAGACGCCCTTGGTGTCGCCGCGGCTCATCAGCTCATAGGTCCTGGCGTCGTCAAAGGGGATCGCGTCGAAGTCCACGTCGATGCCGCGCGACTCGCGCATGATGCGCTTGGCCTCATCCAGGAAGGACAGGGTGCGCAGGCCCAGGAAGTCCATCTTGATCAGGCCGATGTCCTCGACGGCCTTCATGTCGTACTGGCAGACCATGCCCTCGCCGGACGTGTCGCGCATCACGGGTACGAGGTCGGTGAGCTGCGTCTTGCCGATGACCACCCCCGCCGCGTGGACGGAGGCGTGACGGGTCAGGCCTTCCAGCTTCAGGGCGAACTCGTAGGCCTCCCTGAGCTGGGCGTCCTCTTCCAGCATCTGCTGGATGTCGGGCACCGCGTCGCGCGCCTGCTCCAGCGAGTACGACTTGCCGAACTTGATGGGGATGAGCTTGGAGACCTTATCGACCTTGGCATACTCCAGGCCCATGACGCGCGCCACGTCCTTGAGGCACGCCTTGCTCGCCATCGTCCCGAAAGTGGCGATCTGGGCCACCTTGTCGTCGCCGTACTTGCCCTGCACGTACCCGATGACCTCGCCGCGCCGCGCGTCGTTGAAGTCGATGTCGAAGTCGGGCATGGAGATGCGGTCGGGGTTGAGGAAGCGCTCAAACAGCAGCTCGAATTCCAGCGGATCGAGGTTGGTGATGCGGATGGCGTAGGCGACGATGCTGCCCGCGCCCGAGCCACGCCCCGGGCCCACGGAGATGCCCTGATCCTTCGCCCAGTTGATGTAGTCGGCGACGATCAGGAAGTAGTCGGGGAAGCCCATGTTGTTGATGACGGACAGCTCGTACTCGGCGCGGCGCAGGATGACGAGGGCGTGGGTGTGGTGCTTACGAATTTCACGCCCTGCCGCCAACTCAAGTGCCATCGCCAGTTCTTCCTCACTAGGAGGATTTTCTTCGCGGGCGCTCAGTGAGAGGAGGATTTCAGCAATCCTAACCGAATTGCGCTCTTTCTCGACCTCATCATTGGCTAAGAATCGAAAATCATATGTTAGCTCTGGTCGAGGACAAATATAATGGGTGCCTTTTTCAATTATCGAGTTAGTCTCCAGCTTGCTTAACTTGACAAATCTCTGGTAGCGCGCACCCATCTCACTACGTAATTCGTCAATAGATGTTTTCAAATCTACCGCAAAGTACCTTCGCGCAATTGGCAGGATAGGCGGTTTTTCGCCTTTAATGACTCCTACTACGTATGCTCCGAAATCGTCTTCAATCGCTGTAGCTTCGGCCTCCGCCTCCATGACCTCCAACGCGGGGTACTTGGTGTACTTCTCCCCCGCGTCCTTTCCACGCTGCTCCCAAATGCTGCCCATAAAGGCGAGCAGCGTAAACAGCGTTTCGAGGTCGCAGGTCTTGGCGTCACAGCCCTTCACGCGGGAGAGGACGCGGGCCTTGTCCTCGGCACCCAACGCCTCTAACGACCGCTGGGCGTAGTCGCGCAGCAGCCCTTCCGTCGCATGCGCCGGATACCGCTTCACCGTGCCCCGGTACGTCTGCACCCGCAGTTCCTCGGCCATCGTGCGGCCCTCGGGAATCGGCAGGGCGGGCATCTGGTACTGGCGCTTCTTGCCCACCGGCAGCTCGACATTGCACATCTGGGCGATCATTGCCGTGTTGTCGAACGGCTCCTCGCCCCACTCGGAGACGGGGAGGGCCACCTGCATCTCGTCCAGCCCCTTCACGTAGAACTCGTCGCAGGGGAACTTGAAGCGGTTCTCGTCGGCGAGCGTCGCCTTCGTCTGAATGGCGAGCAACGTTTCGTGGGCGGTGGCGTCCGTCTTCTTGACGTAGTGGCCGTCGTTCGTGGCGACCATGCCGATGCCGAGTTCCTGCGCCCAGGCCTTCAGGACCGGGTTGTTCTTGCGCTGCTCGGGCAGGCCGTGGTCCTGAATCTCGATGAAGTAGTTCTCCCCGAAGAGGTCGCGGTACCACAGGAGGCGCTGCTTGGCCTCGTCCTCGCGCCCCTGCAACAGGAGTTGCTGGACCTCCGAGCCCAGGCAGCCGGAGAAGGCGATCACGCCCTTGTGGTGCTCCTGAAGCAGCTCGTGGTCGATGCGCGGCTTGTAGTAGTAGCCCTCGGTGTAGCCGCGCGAACTCAGGCGGCAGAGGTTCTGGTAGCCCTCGAAGTCGCGGGCGAGCAGCGTCAGGTGGAAGATGCCCTTCTCGCCGCTGACGCCGGGCCTCTTGTCGCGCCGGGTGCCGTGGCCGGGAACGACGTAGGCCTCATAACCCAGGATCGGCTTGACGCCCATGCCGGTCGCGTAGTTGTAGAAGTGGACGGCCCCGTGCATGTTGCCGTGGTCGGTCATGGCGCACGCGGGGTCGTGGGGGGTGACCTCCTTGACCCACTTGAGGAGGTCCTTGAGCTTGGCCGCGCCGTCGAGGAGGCTGTACTGGGTGTGCTGGTGCAGGTGCGCGAACCGTCTGGGCGCGCAGCAGGAGCCGTCCGGGAGGTGGACGTGGTGGGGCTGGGGCTCGGCGGCGGTCATGCCCAGAGTCTAGGCCGGGGGCGGAAGCGCGAGGGTGACCTCGGAGGTTGACGGCCCAGCCGGGGAGCGGTCTCAAGTCCGGCTTCCATGCCCCCCCGGCAGGCCCGGTCTCCCCCACCACGACGATCAAAAGGCCCGCCGGGTCACGCGGCATGAGGGGGCGCTGGCTCCACGGGTCGTCCCGGAAACGGGGTCAGGCGTCCTCCCCATCTCCGCCGAGGACGACCGGAGAGGAGACCTGAAGTTCGTCCCGGCGAGATGGCTCACCGGCAGGGATGGACTTTGCCGAGTTCCTGATTCCTCCCCTGAATCTTTAAACCGAGTACAGGCCGGACGGGAGATTGTTCTTTTTGTTTCTATCCGGCCTATACTCTAGAACCTCATGAGGCGAAATGTGCGCTTCTCACGAGCGACGGGTACAGTATGGAGACCCATGAAGCCGCATGTCATCTTGCTCTCATCTCTTTTGTCGTGCGCGGCGGCGGGGTCCTGGGCTGCGGCCCAGACGGACCCCTTTCAGCGTTCGGCGCCCGCGCAGAGCACGCCCTCTCTTCGCACCGCGCCGCCCGCCCAGGCTCCGGCAGGCGGCGCGGCGGGTTCGGCGGAGGCAGGCTCGGCGACGCCGGCTCCTGCGGGCGGGGGGGCGCTGAGTCTGACCGGCGTGGCGGGAACGTCGTTCGGGCTGCCGCGGGCCAGCAGCGACGGGAGCCTGACGCGGGTGGTGTTCGACCTGGCACCGGGGGTGACGTACCAGCTCACGCCGACCTTCGGGGGCCTGCGGATTGACGTGCGCGGGGCGAGGGTGCTGCCCGCCGTGAGTGCGCGGCTGGGCACGAGCGTGAGTGAGTACCGGGCGGGGGGCGGGCAGGTGACGCTCGTCACGCCCTTCCCGCTTTCGCTGACCGACGGCTGGCGGGCCTCCGAGACGACGGTGGCGACCGGGGCGCGGGTGCTGATCGTGGAGTTCGCCCCGACGCTGGCGGGGGGGGCCAGCGCCTCGTTGCAGTCGCTCGTGCGCTCGACGGCGGCGCCCGTGAGCCCCGACGCGCGCAGCGTCCTGAGTGCGCCGCTGAGCACGGTCGCCACGGTGACGGCCGCGGCGGCGCCTGCGGCGGCGTCCACCCCGGCGGCTCCGGCCGCCTCGCGCCCCGTGCCGCCTACCCCCCTTCCGGAGGGGCTGCCCCCGGGCGACGCGGTGTCCGCCGCCGGGAAGACGGCCCTCCCCCTGCCCGCACCCGCCCTGCCCGGCCCCGAGGCGGGGCAACCGAGCCCCCTGAGCGGACGCGCGCCGGGCAGCTTTCAGGCGGGGGCGGCGCTGACCGTGCCGCGGCTGGGGAAGAACCCCGGCCTGACGCGGGTGGTGCTCGACCTGCCGCCGGGAGCGAGCTACCGGCTGGTGCCGGGCGGGGTGAGCCTGCGGGTGGAACTCGACGGGGTGACGGCCTCTTCCCAGACCGGGCAGAACGTGAGCCCGGAGCTGCGGGCGTGGCGTTTCGAGCCGACCGGGCAGGGCGTGACGGTGACGCTGCTGACGGGCACGCCGCTGACCTCCCGCAGCGGGTGGCGGGCCCAGCTCCTGCCCCCGGCGGGGGGCAGCGACCGCTCGCGGCTCGCCATCGACCTCGCCCCGGCGCTGGCCGACCTCACGCCGCTGAGCCCCAGGGACCGGGTGGTCGCGGCGGTGCCGCCGGTGCCCGTCACGCGCGGCACGGCGATCCTGGCCCTGAGCGCGAGCCTCGTGCAGCCGCGCGTGGTGATCGACCCCGGGCACGGCGGACGCGATCCGGGCGCGGTGGGCACGATCACCGAGAAGGAGGTCACGCTCGACGTGGCGCTGCGCGTGCGGGCCCTGCTGCGGGCGGCGGGGGTGGACGCCGTGCTCACCCGCGAGACGGATACGGCCCTGCACGGCAACAAGGCGACCGACCTGGAGATGCGTGCGCGCACGGGCACCCCCGGCACCCAGCTCTTCCTGAGCATCCACGTGAACGCGATGGAGGCCCGCACCGCCCTGCGCGGCTACGGGGTCGAGACGTGGTGGAACCCCAACCACCCGCTGTCGAGCAACTTCGCCACCCTGATCCAGAGAAACGTGGTGGGCGTGACGGGCGCGTTCTCGCAGGGCCTCAAGGGCAACCGTTCCCTCTCGGTGCTGCGCAACAGCCGCGTTCCCGCCGCACTCGTCGAGATCGGGTACACCAGCCACCCGGTCGACGGCCTGAACCTGAAAGACCACAACTACCTCGACCGGGTGGCGCTCGGCATCGCGCAGGGCATCCGCGAGGCGCTCGTCAGCGGGGTCACGGCGGGGGGCGTCGCGGCGGGCAAGTAGCGGCGGGGCGGGGCGTGGGGCGCCGGGGCACACCGCCCGGCGCCCCACCTCGTCAGGGACGGGCCGCCTCGCCGCTCGACTCGGCGGCCCGGTGGACGAGCGGCATGATCGTGAGCCCCTGCACGGCGATGGTGAACAGGACCACGGCGTAGGTGACGGTGACGACGTGGGTGCGGTAGGGGCTGTCCGGCAGGCTGAGGGCGAGGCTGATGGCGATGCCGCCGCGCAGCCCCCCCCAGGTCAGCAGCCGCACGGTGTAGGCCCCGTAGCCCTCGCGCGCCCGCACGAGCGCGAAGGGCAGGGCCACGCTGAGCCAGCGGGCGGCGAGCGAGGCGCCGATGAGCAGCACGCTCGCCACGACCTGCGGGCCGGTCGTCTCGGTGAGCAGCACGTCGAGGCCGATAAAGGCGAAGAGCAGGATGTTGAGCACCTGATCGATGGTCTCCCAGAAGCCCTCGACGTGGGCGCGGGTCTCGGCACCGAAGGCCCGGTCCTTGGTCGCGGAGATCACCAGCCCGGCCACGACCATCGCCAGCGGCCCGCTGATTCCCAGGGCGGAGGCGGCCACGTACCCCCCGACGACGACCGCGAGCGTGATCAGCACCTCGACCGCGTGCTGCTCGATGGAGCGCAGCAGCGCGTAGCCCAGCCCGCCGAGCAGGGCGCCGAAGAACAGGCCGCCCAGCGCCTCGCGCACGAACAGGGCCAGCGCCCCCGCCACGCTCGGTTCCGCGTGACTCCCGCCGAAGCCCGCCAGCCCCGCGAGCACGAGGAAGATCACCACGCCCACCCCGTCGTTGAAAAGGCTCTCGCCCGCGATCAGGGTCTCGATCCGGGCGGGAACCCGCGCCCGTTTGAGGAGGTCGAGCACGGCCACGGGGTCGGTCGGGCTGATCAGCGCCCCGAAGAGCAGCGACCAGATCAGGGGCACGTTCAGCCCCACGAGCGCGAACACGAAGTAGGCCGCGAAGCCGATCAGGAACGTGCTGATCAGGGTGCTCAGCAGCGCCAGCGTCAGGATGCTCACCCGCTGGCGCACCATCTGGCCCGCGTCGAGGCCCAGCGCCCCCGCGAAGAGCAGGATGCTCAGGATGCCGTTCAGAACAAAATCGGTGAAGTCGAGGGTCTGGAGAAGCCCCGCCGCCCAGCCGCGCAGTCCCGGCACCCCCAGGGCGTCGAGCGTGATCAACCCGATGCTCGCCAGCGCTCCCGCCAGGGTCACGCCGACGGTGGTGGGCAGGCGCAGCGTGCGCTCGTTGAGGTACGCCAGCACGGCGGTCACGCTCAGGAGGACGGCGAAGGCGGTGAGCATGGGGGTTACTCTAGCGGCCCGGCCACCTTTCCCCGGGCACGGACGCAGGGCTGGAGGGAACGGGGCCAGCCCCATCCAGGCCCAGGGCTTCGCCCCGCGGCCGCCCGGAAGAGGACGGGGAGGATCACTTCGCTCGCCCTCCCCACCGTTCATCCGTAAATTTGCGGGTGGGCGCAGCGTCTCCGTTGTGAGGTGTGGAGCCTGCCGCCACCCCTCACGGGACCTGAGCTATCCGTCCCGTCTGCCGTCCCGACAACAAAAAAGCCCGCAGGAGGTCCCCGCGGGCTGGTGAAGGAGGGTGGTTGCGAACCAGGTACCGGGCGCAGCGGCGTCAGCCACGGCGACTTGGCGAAGGCTCCTCAGTCGCGTTCGCGTTCGCGCTCGGCGTTGAGCTGCGCCTGAAGCTGGGCCTGCTTCTGGCGAACGTAGTCCTGGTGGAAACGGCCCTCGTCCATCAGCTCGGTGCCGACCGTGAGCTTGCCGGTCGCCAGCTCGCGCATCGCCTGGGTGACGAGGTTGCGGGTGCGCACGCGCGTTTCCACGGGCAGCACGCTGGGTGCGCCGGACCTGAGTTGCAGGGCGCGTTTGGCCGTCACGACCGACAGCCGGTACTTGCTGTCGGTGAGGGAAAGCAGCTTGTCAATGTCCTTTTCGGCCACGGTGATACCCCTTTCGCCCCGGCGGCTCGCCCGGGAACGGTTCCTGGGAGCACGCCGGTCGCCGCGCCACTTCCGGCGCGTTTCAGCCGCTCAGTCTAGCGCGCCAAGGTGAGGACCGACCACCCCACCGGGTCCGGGGCAGGCCGCTCGGCGCCCGAGCAGGCTTTGCAGCGCCCGGCGGGTCCCGGGGAAGGCCAGCGCGACAGACGCGAGCGAGGCCACGGTCGCGCCACCTGGCAGGAGGCGCCCAGCGCTTTGTTCTGCTGCCACTCCTCGCGTCCGAGTTCGAGGGCGGTCGCGGCGTCCCCCACGATCTTCAGCCCCATCGCCAGCGGCGGGAGGGGCAGGGCCGCGGCCCGGTCCTTGCCCCCCGCCGCCGCGAGCCGGGCGGTCGCCCCGTCACTCACCACCATCATCAGGGCGTCGGGGGTCATCAGGCGTTTGTAGGCGTACTCGGAAGCGTCCACCCGGGCCGAGTCGAAGGGACCGGGGGGGTCCGGCAGGTTCTTGACGATGCCCGTCTGGGAGAGCGACACGGGGCTGTCCCGTCGCCACGCCGGGAAGGGACAGCCCGACGATCCAGCGGCGGTGGTGAAGGTCGGGGGTCTGGGCTTCGCGCTGCCCGGGAGTGGGTCTGTCAGGTTCCTGACGGCCTCCGGGGGCGGGACCGGGCACGCTGACGGGGAGACCGTGCCTCCCACCCTGCCCCCTTCACCCCCGCCCCGCCTGCGCCTGCGACCCGAGACGCCGGGGGGCTGGATGCGGCTGCACCTCGCCGGGCGCCCGCTCCTGACCCGGCTGGCCCGGACCCTGGCGGCCCTCCCGGCGGACCTGACGCCTGCGGAGCGCACCACGCGGCAGCGCGAAGCGAGCGCGGCGCTGCTGGGCCACCTGGGAGTTCGGCTGGTCGTCCGGGGGCGCGAACACGCGCGGGGCGGGCCCTTCGTGGTGGTCGCCCTGCACGAGAGCCTGCTCGACGTTCCGGCGCTCCTCACGCTGCCGCTGCGGCTGCGCTTCGCCGCGCGGGACGAGATCTTGACCT
Organism: Deinococcus aestuarii; assembly: GCF_018863415.1. Taxonomy (NCBI): domain Bacteria; kingdom Thermotogati; phylum Deinococcota; class Deinococci; order Deinococcales; family Deinococcaceae; genus Deinococcus; species Deinococcus aestuarii. The sequence continues at coordinate 42,012 of NZ_JAHKSN010000010.1, forward strand.
GGCCGCTCGTCGGTCCGGCCATCGCGCGGCTGGGGCACCTCAGCATCACCCCCGAGAGTGGGGCCGCCGCGTACCGGCACCTCCTGACGGCGGGGCGGGCGGTGCTGGCGGGCGGGGAGAGCCTCGCCCTCTTTCCGCAGGGGTCGGTGCTCGGCCTGGAGACGGACTTTCAGCGGGGGGCCTTTGCGGTCGCGCGGCACCTGCGCGCGCCCCTGCTGCCCGTGGTGCTGACGGGCGGGCACCGCGTCTGGGAGCACCCCTTCTCCCCCACCCTGCGCTACGGCCAGCCGGTGGGGCTGCGGGTGCTGCCGCCCGTCCCCGTGCCGGAGGTCCTCTCCATGCCCCCCGACGCCCTGCGAAGCCGCGTGCAGCGCGAGATGAAGCGTGCGGCCCTGGCGGGAGACCTGCCCCCACCCCGCCGCTACGACCCTGAACGCGACGGCTACTGGGACGGCTACCGCTTCGACATCGACCCCGCCTTTCCAGAGCTTCGTCGCCTCGTCGAGGCGCGCCGCCTGCTCCTGCGGGGGGAGACGGCGTGAGGGTCCGGGGCTTTCCATAACCCCACAGGGCCGCAAAAGAAAAGCCCGCCCTGGAACGGACGGACTTCCTCTGGAGCCAGGGGTCGGATTTGAACCGACGACCTACTGATTACGAATCAGTTGCTCTACCGCTGAGCTACACTGGCGAGCCTGAACGGCGAAAATACCGCACGGACAAGGGTAGACGATGCGCCCCGGGTTGTCAAACCTCGGCCCCCTACCCCAGCGCCTTGACCTCCTCCTGAAGGGCGCCGAGCCGCCCGCGCAGCTCTGCCGCCCGCGCCCCCGCCCCCGCGAGCCGGGCCTGCTCCTGCTCGGTGAAGCGGGTGTAGGGGCTGATCGCGTCGCGCAGCCGGGCGTCGGCACGCTCCTGCTCGCGCTCGTACTCACGGCGCACGATGCGCTCCAGGGCCACGCGCAGCTCGGCGACTTTCTGGCGCAGCCCGCGGTGGGCCTGAAGCCGTTTGTTGGGCAGCACGAACAGGCCCAGGCTCCCCAGCGTGAGCCCCGCGAGGATGCCCCCGGTGAAGTCGACCGCCGTCGCCCCGACGAGGGCCCCCAGCCCCGCCCCGATGCCGATGCCCCCGGCGAGGCCGCCCACCGCCCCCTTGAGGGCGTCCTCCGCGTCGCGGGAGAGCTGGCGGGCGAGTTCATGCTCGGTGGTCGTCTCCAGGTGCTGACGGGCACTCCCGGCGATCCCCTCCAGCAGGGCGCCGCGGTCGTAGGAGAAGCGGGTGCGGGCCACCTCGCTCGAAGGCTGGCGGCGGATCAGGAAGGCCTGCACATCCTCCCAGAAGTGCAGGTTCGCCTCCACGAAGCGGTCGATCATCGTGCCGAACTGGCGGTCGATGGCGTCCGGCAGCTCGGCCACCGCCTCGCGCCGGAAGTCCTCCTCCAGCTCGCGCCCGTTCATCAACCCGCGCAGGTTGGAAAAGCGCAGCCGCGCGTCGATGAAGCGGTCGGCCCGCACCTCGAACTCGCCCAGCAACCGCCCCAGGCGGTTGAGCTGCCCGTCGAGTTCGCCCAGCATCGTCTCGCGGTGGCGCTCACGCTGGGCTTCGAGGTCGCGCAAGATGCCCAGGTCCTCCGTGAGTGTCCGTCGGGCGGCCTCGGCGCGGACCTCCTCGCCGCCCAGAATTTCGGCGGCGGTGCCGAGGGGACTTTGCAGCTTGAGGCGGGTGCGCCCGGTCTCCGAGAGCCGGGTGGTGAGCGCCTCCCGCAGCGCGGCGAAGCCGGGGTCGCCGCCCCGCCGCTCGCCCCGCGCGCTGATCAGGAAGACGGGGGGGGTCAAGCCCAGCACCCCGCGCGCGCCCTTTTCCACGAACTCGCGGACCTGCTCGCGCTGCGCTGGGGTCTCCAGCAGATCGGCCTTGTTCACGACCATGACGACGCTGCGGCCCCAGCGGGCGGCGAGCGCCAGGAACTGCCGCTCGGACTCGGTGAAGGGGCGGTCGGCCGAGGTCAGGAAGAGCACGAGGTCGGCGCGGGGCAAGAAGCCCTCGGTGAGGGCCTGGTGCTGGCGGATGATCGCGTTCGTGCCCGGCGTGTCCACCAGCGCCACCCCCTCCAGGCTGGGCAGGGGGTAGGTCAGGCGGCTCACGAAGGGGTCGCGGGTGGGTTCGGGCTCGCCGGGCCGCTCCCCGTGCACGAGCACGTAGATGCGGTCGGTGGTGGGGGTCACGCCCTCGGGCAGCACGCCCTCGCCGAGGAGCGCGTTCACGAACGAACTCTTGCCCGCGTTGAACTCGCCCACCACGACGAGGAGAAAGGTCTCGTCGAGCGAGCGCACCGCCCCCCGCGCGTACTCGACCGCCTCGGGGGGGGCGCCCTGCGTCTCCAGGAAGGCCTGAAGGTCGGCGAGCAGCGCCCGCTCGCGCGCGAGAAGGTCCTGCACCCGGGTGGTGACGAGCATGGGGGCAGTCTACCCGCCCCCGTGCCGACCTCCCTGTTCAAGCTTCGTTGAGGGACCGGGGTCAGGGAATCGCCACGCGCCCCAGGTTCTGGGGATAGACGCTCAGGGCGTAGGCCCCCGCCGGGTCGGGCAGGCGAACGACCCGGCCGTTCATCTGCCGCTGGGTGGCGAGGTTGATCTTGAGCCCCACCACCGCCCCCGAGGAGTTCAGTGCATAGTCGAACATCCGGTAATTGGCCCCGGAACCCGCGTTGGTGGTTACGGCAACATAGTCTGACAGCAAGTTGGCGTCGCTGCCCGCGGTGGGCGGCAGCGTGAGGCTGCTCAGCGCCGTTGTGAGCGGGTTGCTCTCGTAGTAGTAGTCGCGGTACTCGGCGAGCACCCAGACCGAGGCGTCGTTGGCCGCGTCGCTGCCCGGGTTGGAAGCCCCGCTCGAACCCGCGACCCAGACCGACCGCTTGACGGGGTAGTAGGCGTAGAAGCGGTAACAGAACTCCGGGGTGGAGGTGGAGCAGACATTCGCCGCACTGGGCGTCTCACGGGGCGGCACGACCATCGCCAGGATCGGGTGGGTCCCGACCGTCCAGTTCCCGCTCGCGGTCGAGGCGAGGGGGTTGCGCCGCAGCTCGCCGCCGCCCAGCGCCAGGGTCTGCGAGGGTGGAAAGACATACCACGCCTCCCTCAAGCGCGACGCGATGAGTTGCCCGGCGTTGACCGTCTCCTGCTGCAACTCGGCGCGGCCCACCGCCAGGGCGGTCGTCTGCGAGCCGCTGACGAAGGTGCTGCTCAGGGCCAGCAGCACGACGCCGAGGAGGGCCGTCACGACGAGCAGCTCGACCAGGGTGAAGCCGCCCTCGCCGTTCGCCCGGCCCGTCACTGGGGCCTCAACACGTCGAGCGTGAGGGTGGTCGCCTGGGCGCCGGTCCCGGCGGTGACCGTCACGCGGCGCATGACGGGCGCCGCCGTGCTCGCCGGGCAGGTGGCGGCCACCGAGACCGTGACCAGGCTGCCCGGATTCTGGGCCCGCGAGTCGAGCGACCGGCTTTGCAGGGTGACCCCGCTGGGCAACACCAGCCCGGGTGAGCAGTTGCCGTCGTAGTTGCTCTGGACCTGCCAGGCGCCCTTCACGTCCTCCAGCACACGCTGGGCCTGGGTGGTGGAGGTCAGTTCCCGCTCGCCGACCCGGTTGATGCCCAGCAGGGCGGTGATACCCGGGATGATCACGGCGAGCAACACGCCCAGCAGGGCGATGGCGACGAGCAACTCGACCAGGGTGAAGCCCTGGAGTTGCCGCCGGGGGGAAGGGGGTGGGGTCATGGGCAAGGTCTGATCCTCCTGGGGGTGCGGCGCCAGGCACCTCATGGGGTCGCCGCCGTGATCATCACGCGTCCGGTCACGCCCACCACCCGGACCTCCAGGGCGGGGATGTTCGGCGTGGCGCTCTCCACCAGCAGCCGCAGACCGTTGATGGTGCTGGTCATCTCGCCGTAGGGGGCGAGGTAGGTCAGGGTCCGGACCCCGGAGGAGGCCGCCGGGCAGCCCCCACCCGAGACGCAGCGGAAGGTCACCCGGTTGGGCAGGGACCGGGCCGAGGGGCCGGAGGGCAGGATGACGGTATAGGTGCTCAGCGCCGTCATCCCGTCGGCCCAGGCGAACGAGGCGTTCTGACTCTGCCGCTGGGCGCTGGAGCGCGCGGCCCGCAGGTCGGCGGCGATCTGCGCGGCCCCCTGCCGCACCTCGCCCGCGCGGATGCTGCGCAGGTACCCGGCGCCGAACAGGCCCATCAGCACGCCGATCACCGTCAGCACGACGAGCAGTTCGAGCAGGGTAAAGCCCGCCCTTCTGGACTCAGGGCTCCTCATCTCAGGTCGCCCTTGTCACCCTGCTGCACCACGAAGTCGAACAGGGCTTTGTTCTCCACGCTGGCGTCCTTTGTCACCCAGGTGGGCGAGATGGGGAAAAACGGCGGGGTGAAGCCGGGGTCGAGGAAGCGCCGATCATGGGAGAAGGTTCGGCCGTAGCCCGTGGTTTGGACCCGGGTGGTGGAGTTGAACTGCCCGAAGGCCCCGTACCAGTTCTCCACCAGCCCGCCCAGCAGGTTGACGTTTCCGCGAGGAGAGCCGGAGTCGAAGTCGTCCACGCGAACCTCGCCCTCGCTCGACATCAGCATGGCGTGCAGGTTCAGGTTGTTGGGCGCCGCTTTCGTGATCACGACGTCGCCCTTCTGGGTGTAGATGCCGAGCACGTTCTTGGGCGTCTCGGTCTTCTGGGTGCGGCAGGCTAGGTCGGCGGCCTCGTCGGGGTGACAGGGAACGTTGGAGAGCACCAGGTCACCGGCGATCTCGATGTCATTTTGTGCCGCGACCGTGATCTGGGAAAAGGGGGCGAGGGCGGGAAGCGGGCGGCCCTGCGCGTCACGCCCCGGCCCGGTCAGTCCGGCCACATTCTTCTCGCCGAACAGCACGCCGTTGAAGTCGCCCAGGGCCAGGGTCCAGCTTCCCCCGCTCCACCTCTCCAGCCGCCGGTCCTCCCCGGCCCGGTACACGGTGACGAGGCCGTTCTTGTCCTTGACCTGGATAAACTGGTATCTGGCCTCGGGGCTCCACGTCTTGGTGGCGGCGTTGTAGGTCGAGGGCGGCACGACTTTTCCCCCCGACCAGTCGCCCGCCATGAGCGTGACCGCCTGGATGTCGTCGTTGAAGTACAGTCCGCTTCCCCGGGTGAGGTTGCCGTCCTCGTCCTTGGCCAGTCCCTGAGCGCCCGCGCGCTGGTCATTGGCATTGAGGGGCATGGGCCGGTAGCTTCCCGTGAAGGTGACGTCTTTCTTGTCGCTCAACGTGCCGTCCGAGTTCTTGACCGAGGCCAGCGTCGCGTCGGTGGCGCTGTTCAACTTCGCCAGCAGGTTGCTGTTCTTCTCGGCATCGGTCGCGCTGGCGTTGTCCGGCTCTCTGAGGCTGGTGGCGTAGAAGCCGGGTTTGCGCGTGCAACTGCTGTCCGACTTCATGCCGACCTTGGGCAGATCGGTGCAGCCCGCGCTGCTGAGGGTCCCCTTGAACGTGACCGTCGCGTTGGGCGTGAAGAGGAAGCGTTCATTCGTATGCACCGGGCCGTCGAACACCTGGTCGTTGAAATTGACGCTGGGAGACCAGGAGCTGGCCGTGCTGGACGGTTTGACCGTGTGGTGGTTGGTGAACAGCACGTTGTCGAGGTAGCTGGGCAAGTTCACGTCCACCCACCAGTCGGTGCGGCTGGTGCGGCTGGCCTTGAGCACCCGCAGGGCGCTCGCCTGCTCGCCGCCCACATTCAGGGTGTCGAACTGGAGGTGAAAGCGGTAGTTCGCCGCGCCCACACGCTCGACCCGGGTCGGCCTGAGCCGGTAGGAGAGCGTCACGCCGTCGCCCGAGGCGTTTTGCGTCCCGCCAAGCTGGGTGCGCCAGAACGCCCGGCGCGACGTGAGGGTGCTGCCCGCCTGCTGTTCCTCGGCAGCAGGCAGCACGTCATAGGCCGTGTCCTTGACCAGAAGCGCGAAGACCTCGAACTGATCCGCGTTGGCGGTGTCGACCGCCTTGCAGGTCTGGTGCTCGGTGCCGCCGCTGTCCGTGGTGGAGCTCCAGACGGCGTTGCCGCAGAACTTCTCCGCGTAGAGCTTCAGGTCGCCGATGCCGGTTCCAGGCTTGACCTGCACGTTCCCCGCCGACAGCAGGGTCTGCACGTCCCGCAGGCGGCTGCGCGCGAGCGCCACCCCCGACTCGGCGACGTACTGGGCCTGCAAGGAGGCGCGCTGATCGCCGACACTGCGGCGGCCGGACAGCGTGAGCTGTGACGAGGCGGCCAGCAGCACGGCCAGCAGCAACGTCGTGAACAACACGACGACAACCAGGGTCGCGCCGCGTGTGGAGGAGGATCCCTTCATGCGTTCAGTGTGAGAGCCTGCTCGGTCTTCCCCTAGCCCTGGACGGGGGTACCCCCAATCGGGTGGGTCCGGGAAGCCCCGAGGCCAGGGTCCTCCACCCGGCATGACCCCGGTCCGCCGGGCCCGAGGCTCGCCGTTCGGTCCCGACCTGAACACACCTTTACCCCCCTCTCCCCCGCCGCTCCCCGGGGCCGTCCGATACTGGCGCCATCCCTACCCCAGGAGGTCTGCCCCATGACGTCTCCCTACGACCGTCCCGCCGCCCCCGCCACCGAGCCGACCGACATTCCCGCCCCCCTCCCCGAGCAGATGCCGGGAGGGGACGACACCGGGCCGATCATGGACCCGCCCATGAACCCCGACACCCCCGGGATGCCCGAGCCCATGCCGACCAGCAACCCCGACACGCCGGGCCTGCCCAGCCCGATGCCCGCGATGTGAGGGCGTGCGCCTGAGGCTGAGGCGGCCCGGGAGACCTCCCGCGGCCGCCCCCTTCTTGGTCTATTCCAGCGCCAGGGTGTGCCCGTGGGCCTTCAGCCACGCCCGGGACGTCGCGTGCCCCGGCATCTGGCGGGCGACGTGCGCCCAGTAGCGGGGCGAGTGGTTGAGTTCGAGCAGGTGCGCGGCCTCATGCAGGGCGACGTAGGCGGCGACCTCGCGGGGAGCGCGGGCCAGGAGCCAGTGGAGCCGGATGTCGCCCCCGGCCGTGCAGCTTCCCCAGCGGGTGCGGGCGGCGCTCAGGCCAAAACGGCGCAGGCGGTCCCGCGCGCCCAGCGCGTCCGCGTACCCCTCCACCAGCGCGCGCAACTCGGGGAGGGCGGCCCGGCGGTACCACCGCTCGACCCCAGCCCGGACGTCGGCGGGGTCGCCGGGAGCCACATGCAGCTCGGCCCCCGACCGCCGGGGCGCCCGCATTCCCGGCGTCAGGCGCAGGGTCAGCGTCTCCCCCAGGAAGGGCAAGGGAGAGCCGTCCTCCAGGGGGGCGGGGGCGCTGCGGGCCGCGTAGGCGGCGAGGTGCCGCTCGGCCCAGCCCCGCCTGGCCTCCAGAAAGGTCTCGATTAGGGCCTCCGGCGTGCGGGCCGGGGCGTGGACCGTGACCGCGCCGGGCGCGACGTGCAGGGACAGGGTGCGGCGGCGGGCGCTGCGTCTGAGCTGCACGGGCAAGCCCCCGACCGTCCACTGGGGCTGAGGTCGGGGGCGCTTCGGGATCACGGGCCCATGAAAGCGCGGCCGGGTGCGGGGTGGATGAAGGCGAGCCTCAGAGCTGGCCGTAACTCTGGTTGAAGGTGTCGCACTTGTTGGGGTCGCCCGTCTGGAACCCCGTCATGAACCAGCGGACGCGCTGCTGGCTCGACCCGTGGGTGAAGGAGTCGGGCACCACGTAGCCCTGTCCCTGCCGCTGGAGGGTGTCGTCGCCGATGGCGGTCGCGGTGTCGACCGCCTCGCGCACGTCCGCTTCCGTCAGGTTGGCGAGGCTGGAGACCCGGTTGCCCCACACGCCCGCAAAGCAGTCGGCCTGGAGTTCGAGCCGCACCCCGGACTGGTTCGCCTCGGCCTCGCTGCGCGCCTGGCGCTGGGCCCGCTCGACCTGATCGGCGATCCCGAGTTCGTTCTGCACGTGGTGCCCGACCTCGTGGGCGATCACGTAGGAGTAGGCGAAGTCGCCGCCCCCGCCGAGCCGACGGTCCATCTGGGAGAAGAAGCTGGTGTCGAGGTACACCTTGTTGTCGAGCGGGCAGTAGAAGGGCCCGACCGCGCTGCTCGCCTGCCCGCACGCGCTCTGCACCCCGCCACTGAACAGCACCAGCGTCGGCGGCGTGTAGGTCCGCCCGGCCTGCTGAAAAATACCCCCCCAGACGGTGTTCGTGCTGCCCAGGATGCGGTCGACGAACTGGTACGCCTCGTCCTGCGTGCCGGGCTGGGTCTGGGGCCGCGTCTGCGTGGTGGGCGTGACCTGCCCGCCGCCGAGAATCGCGCCGGGGTCCACCCCGAAGAACATGGCGATCAGGGCGATGATCAGCCCGCCCACGCCGCCCACCGCGATGCCGCCGCCGGGGATGCCTCCGCCCCTGCGGTCCTCGATATTCCCGCCTCCGGGAAGGTTCTGCCAGTCCATGTCGAGGGTCACTCCTTCTCTTTGCCGGACGCCCCCAGCGTGGCCCGCCCGGGTTCCGGGGGAGGGCGGCTCGGCTCCTTCACGGCTCAGCCCGCATTGTAGGAGGCACGAACCCGGCGGGTCTTCACCCAAGGTGCAGGAAAGCGTGAAAAAAGCCCCGGCCACGGAGGGCGGGGCTTGACGCGGGGCGGCGGAGGCCGGGCTCAGTCCGAGGCGGGCAGGGCGGGCGACGGGACCTGGGAGAGGTTGACCTCGCGGGGCTTTTGCCGCCCGCGCTCGAAGAAGTAAAAGACGCTCGGCACCACGTAGAAGGTCAGCAGGGTGGACGTGATCACGCCGCCCAGGATCACGATGCCCAGGCCGCGGCGGAACTCGGCCCCGTCGCCCTGCCCGAAGACGAGCGGCAGGCTGATCACGAGCACCGTCAGGGTGGTCATGATGATCGGGCGGAAGCGCAGCTCGGCGGCCTCGATCAGGGCGTCGCGCAGGGGCAGGACCCGCATCCGCTCGGTCACGAATTCGAGGTAGAGAATCGAGTTCTTCGTGGAGAGCCCGAGCAAGATCACCATGCCGAGCACCGTGATCACGTCGAGGTTCACCCCGAAGAAGTTCAGCGTCCACAGCGCCCCCACGATGGCGAGCGGCACGGGCAGCAGCAGGTAGATCGGGTACCGGAACGAGTTGAACTGCGAGCCCAGCACGAGGTAGGTCAGCAGCACCGCGAGCACGAGCACGATGGGGCCGTAGAACACGAGGTCGCTCGTCAGGCCCGCGCTGCCGAAGGCCGAGGCGTTGCCCAGCGTCACGCCGTCCCCCAGCAGACCCGCCGCCGCCACCCGGTCGGTGATCACGCGTTGGTAGGCGAAGGGGTTGGGCCCCCCCGGCACGAGGTTGATGTCGAGGGTGGCGGTGTAGGCCTTGTTCAGGCGGCTGAGGGTCGCCGGGGCCTGCCGGAGCTGGAAGGTCCCGAGCTGCGCGAGCGGGATGTTCGCGCCGAGGGCCTGCGAGTACACCGTCTGCGAGAGCAGGCTCTGTTCGCCCTGCACCTCGGCGGGGTCGAGCCGCACCACGATGTCCACGCTGCGGTCGCCGTCGCGCAGGTTGCCCGCCGTCGTGCCGTCGTTGTAGGTCCGCAGGGCCTGGGCGATGTCGCTCGCGCTCAGGCCGCTTCCGGCGAGGCGGGCGGGGTCGGGCACGAAGGTCCGCTCCTGGCGGGTGGCGCTCAGGCTGCTCTCCAGGGTGGCGATGTTGGGGTCCTGAGAAAGCAGCCGCACGACCTCGCGGTTGCGCTCGACCAGGAGGGCCTGGTTGGGGGCGGTGAGCGCGAGGCTGAGGTCCGCGCTGCCGCCGGGGCCGCCCTGCTGGGCGGAGACGCGCACCTCGGCGCCGGGGACGCGGGCGGCGACTTTCCCGAGGTCGGCCCCGTAGCGCGCGGCGAGGGTCTCGATGCCGGGGCGCTCCTCCCGGGGGGCCAGGGTGAGGGTCAGCGTGGCGGCGTTCGCGTTCGTGCCGCCCGTGAAGCCCCCGGCGCCCACGCTCGTCTGCACCAGCCGCACCTCGTCCCGCGCGAGCAGGTTGTCCTCCAGGCGGGCCGTGAGGGCGTTCGTGGTGGCGAGATCGGTCCCGGTGGGCAGCTCCGCCTCCACGACCAGGATGCCCGAGTCGCTGTTCGGCACGAACGAGAAGCCGATCCCGCGCATGGCGAGCGGAACGCTGGCGAGGAAGATCCCCGCAACCAGCATGACCACCCAGGGCCGCCGCAGCGCCCCGCCCACCGAGCGGGCATACGCGCGGGCGGTCCCCCTGACCCCCCGGTCGGTGAACCCGTGCAGGGTTCCCGTCAGCGCCTCCAGCAGGGCGAGCAGGGCGGTCAGGACGTAGCGCACGAGCGTCAGCAGCACGGGCGCGAGCACCACCGCGAGGACGGCCACGGCGGGGGTCGGGAGCGAGGTCGCCCGGTCGAGCGCGGTCCAGGCGACGGCGCCGAACAGGGCCAGCAGGAGCAGCCCCGGCAGGCGGCGCACCCCGGCCAGCGCCTGGCCGAAAAAGCGCGGCAGCCGGGCGAGGACCCCCGGCACCTCGCGCCACGAGATCGGCTCGGGGTCGCGGGTGTACGCCATGCGGACCGTCAGGAAGAGCAGCGCCTCCAGCCAGCTCATCGTGATCGCGGCGGCGAGGCCCAGGCCGAACTGGCTGAAGAACTGCCCCAGGATGCCCGGCATGAACGAGAGCGGGATCAGCACGGCGAGCAGCGAGAAGCTCGCGGCGGTCACGGCGGAAAAGACCTCCGACGCGCCGAGGAGCACGCTCCTGATCTGGCCGTACCCCATGTCGCGGTAACGCTGCACGTTCTCCGCGACCACGATGGAGTCGTCCACCACGATGCCGATGGCGACGATGACGGCGAGCAGCGAGACGATGTTGAAGGTGAAGCCCAGCGCCGAGTACAGCAGCGGCGCGGCGCTGATCGAGATCGGGATGGCGAGAATAACGGCGAAGACGGTGTTCAGCCGCCCCAGGAACAGCAGCACGATCACGCCGACCGCCCCGATGGCGAGCAGGAACTCCTTGAAGGTGTCTTCCACGGTCGCGCGGGTCTCGCGGGTGGTGTCGTTCGCCAGGGTCAGGCGGTATCCGGCGGGGAGGGGCTGGGCCTCCATCGCCGCGCGCACGTTGTCGGCCACCGCCACGCTGTTCGTGCCGCTCGCCTTGCGCACGTCGAGGAGCACGGCGGGCTGGCCGTTGAGCCGCGCGTAGCTCGTGGCCTGGGCCGCCGCGTCGCGCACGCTCGCCACGTCCGCCACCCGCAGCCCCGTGGAGGGATCGACCACGATGCGCTCCACGTCCGCGAGCGAGGTCGGCGTGTTGCGGGTGGAAAAGCCGATGGTGTTGCCGCCCTGGGTCACGCTCCCGGCGGGGAGGTCGAGCGCGGAAGCCTGGATCGCCGCCGACACCCGGCCCGGCGCGAGGTTGTACGCCTGGAGCCGCGCGGGGTCGAGCAGCACCTGGATCTGCCGCTCGGGGCCGCCCGACACGCTCACGTCGGCCACGCCCTCCACCCGCTCCAGCCGGGGCACGAGCACGTCCTCGGCGTAGGTCGTCACGTCCGCCGCCGGGGCCGCGCCGCCGCCCAGGGCCAGGGTGAGGATGGGCTGGGCGTTGGGGTCGAACTTCTGGACGACCGGGGCCTCGGTCCCCTCCGGCAGGGTGGCGCGGATCGCCGCGACCGCCTGCGAGACGCTGTTCGCCGCCGAGTCGATGTTCGTCCCGTCGGCGAAGGTGATCACCACCGCCGACTGCCCGCTCACCGAGGTCGAGTTGATGTCCGCCACGCCGCCGAGGGTGCTCACCGCGTCCTCGACCGGGCGGCTCACCTCGCGGTCCACCTGATCGGGGGTCGCGCCGGGGTACGAGGTGCTCACCGCCAGGACGGGCACCTCGAAGTTGGGCAGCAGCTCCACGCCCAAGCGGGTGGTGGCGACCAGCCCCAGCAGCACCGCGAGCACGAAGACGCCGATGGAAAAGACGTAGTTGCGCACGCTGAAGCGCACGGCCGGGTTGATGATGGGCTCGGGGGTGCCGTCGGGCAGGGTCCCGCGCGGCGCGGTGAACTCGGGCTGCTCGTGAACGCTCATGGGTTCTGTCCCCCCGTTCCGGCTGCCGGAGTCTGGGCGGCCGGGGCCCCGACGCGGACGCTCGCCCCGTCCTGAAGGCTCGGCGGCACCGGGAAGATCACGCGGGCGCCCGCCGGAAGCCCGCGCACGGCGACCTGCCCCTGCGACTCGGCGACGACCGTGACCGGGACCCGGCGGGCCGTTCCGTCCCCGGCGACGTACACGGCGTTCTCGCCGCCCTCGACCTGGATCGCCCCGGTGGGCACGAGCACGCCGCTGCCCAGGGTCGCGCGGTAGCGCACCTGCGCCGTGCCGCCGACCGGGAGCTTGCCGCCCCCCTCCACCCGCGCGGTGACCGGCACGAGGCGGTCGGTCCCGGCCACCCCGCTCGCGTCCTGCACGACGGCGACGTAGTTCACGCCCCCGTAGCCCAGGTTGAGCCGGGTGCCGGGTTTCAGGGCCGCCGCGTCCGCCGGGGTCACGTTGAAGGTGGCCTTCACGCTCCCCTCGTCCACGAGGCGGAAGACCGGGCTCCCCTGGGAGGCGAACTCCCCGACCTCCACCGCGAGCGAGGCGATCACCCCGGCGAAGGGGGCCTTGACCGCCGTCCGGCTGAGGTTTTCCTGCGCCTGCCGCACACCCGCCTGGGCGGTTTCGAGCTGTGTCTGGAGCAGGGCGAGGCTGCTCTGCCCGCCCCGCCCGTTTTGCGCGAGGTTGTTGCGGGCCTGGGCGAGGGCGCTCTGGGCCTGCGCCAGCGCGCTGCGGGCGGCGTTGAGGTCCGCCTGGCTGATGCCGCCGAGGCCGTAGAGGTTCTCGGCGCTCGCGGCGTCCTGCCGGGCCTTGGCGAGACTCGCCTCGGCGGCCTGCACGGCGGCCTGGAGGGAAGCCGTCGCCTGTCCGGTGTTCGTGCGGGCCTGCTCCAGGCTGATGCTCGCCTGCTGGGCCTGGAGGCGGGCGTTTTCCAGGGCCTGCCGCGCCTGGGTGTCGTCGAGCCCCACGACGACCTGTCCGGCCCCCACCCGCTCGCCCTCCTGGGCGAGGACGCGCTCGACCGTCCCGCTCGCCTGCGCGGCGACGTTGCTGTCGCGGTCGGCGCGGATGGTGGCCGAGGCGGTGCGCTGGACCGTCAGGGTGCCCGTGCGGGCCGGGACCGTCCGCACGGCGAGGGCGGTCGTCTTGGCGGGCGCGGCGTCGAGGTCGTTGCGGGTAGCGGCGGGGCGGGCCGAGCCGGAAGCGGCACCCTCGCCCCCCTGCCCCCCCGGCGAGCACGCGGCGAGGAGCAGCAGGAGGGACAGGGGCAGCGCGAGGCGGCGGGCTGGAACGGAGTGTGCCGACGGGGTGTGTGCTGGGGTCATGGCCTTCACCTCACGAGCCCGGTCACGTCGGTGCCGGACGCGACGGAGAGGGCCGCCAGGGCCCGCCAGAGGTTGTTCTGCGCCTGGGTCACCCCGAACCCGGCCTGCTGCGCCTGCACCTGCGCCTGCTGCACGTCGATGGCGGCGGCGGTCCCGGCCCGGAGGCGCGCCTGTGCCTGACTCAGCGTGGTCTGCGCGTTGGCGAGGGTCTGGCGGGCGAGGTCCACCCGCTGCGCCGCGTCCTGGGCCGTGCGGTAGGCGTCGCGGACCCCGGTGTTGGCCGAGCGCTGGGCACCCTCCAGGTCACGCCGGGCGTTGGCGAGGGCCACCTGGGCGTCTTGCAGGGTGCGGGCCGGGGTGTAGTCGTTGTCGGCGATGCGGACCTGGAGCGCGGCGAACTCCGCCCCCTGCGCCGCCTGCACGAGGGTGGGGAGCCGTTTCTCGAGCCCCGACTGGAGCCCCGCGAGCGTCACGCTGAGCTTGGGGGGCGCGGGCGGGGCGGCGAGGCGCAGGTCGGTGCCCGTGTTCAGGCCGAGGGTCCGGGCGAGCTGCGCCTCCAGCACGGGCAGGCTCGCGCGGGCGTCGGCGAGTTCCTGGCGGTCCTGGTTGAGGGTGGTCTGGGCGCGGTTCACGTCGAGCTGGGTGGCGACCCGGGCCTGAAGCCGGGCGCGGGCGATCTGGAGGGTGCGCTCGTCGAGGGCGACCTGCGCCTCGTTCAGGGTGATCCGCCCGGCGGCCTCGTACGCGGCGAGGTACCCGGTGATCACCGTCTGCGCCACGCCCAGCTTCGTCCCCGCCAGGGTGGCCTCGGCGGCGGCGGCCCCCTGCTGGGCCTGGGTCAGGGTGGTGATGATCGAGCTGGGGTCGGCCTGGGTGGCGCGCAGGGTGGCCTGGGCCTTTTGCAGGTTGGCGCGGGCGGTCGTCACGTCGGGGCCGCTCGCCAGCGCGCGCGCGACGGCGCTGTCCAGGGTGAGGCCCACCGTCTGCGCGGCGGCGAACGGGGAGGCGAGGGTGAGGGTCAGGGCGAGGACGAGACGGTTCATGGGCGGGCCTCCGGCGCGGTCGGGGTCGAGGGGGGGGTGGTCAGGAGGGTGGGGTCGAGGTCGGTGGTCGCCTGGGAGAGCCGCAGCGAGGCGAGGTAGGCGTTCACGGTGGCGATGTCCACATTGAGCTCGGCCTGCCGCAGGTTCAGCTCGGCGGCCTCCACGTCGAGCGCGGTGGCGAGACCCGCCGTGAGCCGCCCGAGCGTGGTGGCGAGGGCCGCCCGCGCCCGGGTCAGGGCGCCGCGCTGGCTCCCCAGGGTGTCCAGGGCCGTCCGCAGGTCCGCGTAACGCTGGCGCACCTCCAGGTCCACGCTCTGCCGGGCGGTGTCGAGGGCGAGGGTCGCCTGCTGCACCCCCACCTCGGCGGAGGTCAGGGCCGTGCGCCTCGTGCCGCCGAGGACGGGCAGGTCGGCGCTCAGGGTCAGGGCCAGGCCGGTCGGGAGGTCGCCGGGGTCGCGCAGCGGGAAGCTCACCTGCCCGGCGAGGACACCCGTCTTCACGTCGAGGCTGCCGCCCACGGTGCGGGTGGCGATGGTGCTCGTGCTCGACGTGAGCTGGCCGTACTGCGCCGACGCGCTGAGGTCGGGCAGCCGCACGTCGAGCTGCGCCGCCCGGAGCTGCGCCTGCGCGTCCGCGAGGTCATTTTGCGCGCGCGCCACCTCCGGCCGGGTCGCCAGCGCGCGGGTGATCTGGGCCTCCAGGGCGGCGGGCTGTCCCGGCGCGGCGGGGAGCGGACCGAAGGCGGTAGCCCCGGCCGGGAGGGTCACGGGCTGGCCGAGCAGGTTGGCGAGCCCCCGCGCGGCGAGGTCCACGTTCGTGCGGGCCTGCTCCTGGGCCGCCTGCGCGTCGTCGAAGGCCCCCTGCCGCACGAGCAGCCCCTCGGCGGTGAGGACACCCGACTGCCGCTGCGACTGCGCCACCTCCAGTTGCCGGGCGGTGAGGTTGACCTGCGCGTCCGCCAGCGCCAGGCTCGCGGCGGCGTTGCGGGCCGCGAGATACGACTGCACCGCGTTCACGGTGGCGGTCAGCCGGGCGGCGCGCCGGTCGGCCCCGGCACGGCTGAGCCCGCGCTCCGCGCTGCGGACGGCCTCCAGAGCCGGGGACCACGGCAGCACGCTCGCCGAGACCTGCGCGGTCACGGTCGTGTTCAGGGTCAGGTCACCCGAGGAGAGGGGCACCTTTACGGCGCTCGCGTCCGCGCCCACGGTGACGTTGAGGCCCGCCCGCGCCCGGGCGCTCTGGAGCGCGAGTTCGGCGGCGCGGTATTGCAGGTCCGCACCCTGCCACCCCGGACTCTGGCGCAGCCGGGCCAGGGTGCCTTGCAGGGTCAGCGGCGCGGAGACACTCTGGGCCGGGGCCGCCGCTGCGGGGGAGGGCGGGGCCGTCTGCGCCCGCGCACCCCCGAGGGCGAGGGGCACGAGCAGCAGCATGAGAGGGGCCGGACGGAGCGGAGAACGCATGGGGAACCTCGGTGGTCGGTGGGGTTAGTGAGTGAGAACTTGCCTACGGCGAGCGGGCGGCATACGGACCCCATACGGCCCGGCGCGGGCTAGGGTTCCAGACCGGGCCACAGCACGTCGAACAGCCCGCGCACGAAGCGTCCGGCGTCGAGCGGCTCGCGGGTGGGGTCGGGGGTCATGTGCTCGCGGTGGACGTAGTGGGTCAGCGTGCCCATCAGCGTGAGGGCCGTCACGTCGGCGTCCACCGGCCGCACCCGCCCGAGGGCCACCTCGGCGCGCAGGTAGGCGGCGACGGCATCGGCGTCGTGGCGGATGGGGTTGCCGATCCGTTCGAGCATGGGGTTGTGCGCCGGGGCGTGCCCGCGCGAGAAGATCAGCATCAGGTGGGGCAGGATGCGCCCCGCCGTCTCGACGAAGCGCAGCGCCGCCCGCTCCAGGTTGCGCCGCACGTCGCCCACCCCCACGAGCACGGTGAGTTCTTCCCGCCACGCGGCGTAGTCGCGCAGCCCCACGACCTCCTCGAAGATGTCTTCTTTCGAGGCAAATCTCTTGAAGAGGGTCCCCTCGGAGACCCCGGCCCGCCGCGCGATCTCGGCGGTCGTGGCCGAAAACCCCTGCTCGAAAAACACCTCGCGGGCCGCCGCCACGAGCCGTTCGTCGGTGATCAGGCGGGGCCGGGGCATAAGTGAGTGTTTACTCGTTTATGTGCCCGCCGATGTTGAGCCAGATCACACTGGAGGTCGGGCGGGGCGGGGAGGAACCGCCCCCCTTCCCTACCGCCGTTCGAGCGCCAGTTCCACCAGCCGGGTCACGAGTTCGCTGTAGGTCAATCCCGCCGCCTCGAAGAGTTTGGGATACATGCTCGTGGTCGTGAAGCCGGGCATGGTGTTGACCTCGTTGAGAAACAGCTCGCCCGTCTCCTCGACGTAGAAGAAGTCCACCCGCGCGAGCCCGGCACCGTCGAGGGCGCGGAAGGCGGTCAGCGCGAGGCTGCGGACCCGCTCGGCGACCTCGGGCGGCAGGGGCGCGGGAATGTGCATGGTCGCGCGGCCCTCGGTGTACTTCGTCTCGTAGTCGTAGAACTCGGCGCTAAAGCGCAGCTCGCCCACCGGGCTGGCGAGGGGCGCGTCGTTGCCGAGGATGCCGACCTCCACCTCGCGGGGCTTGTGGGCGGTCATCGCCTCCAGAATGACCCGGCGGTCGAGGCTGAAGGCGAGGTCGAGCGCCCCCTGAAGCTCCCCGGGGCGGGAGACCTTGGAGATGCCCACGCTCGACCCCAGGTTGGCGGGCTTCACGAAGAGGGGAAAGCCCAGTTCGTGGGCGCGGGCCTCCACCTCACCGGGGCGTTCCTGCCACTCGCGGCGCACGGCGAGCCTCCACGCGACCTGCGGGATGCCCGCCGAGGCAAGGACCTGTTTGGTCATCACCTTGTCCATGCTGACCGCCGAGCCCAGCACCCCCGAGCCCACGAAGGGGATTCCGGCGAGCGTCAGCAGCCCCTGGATGGTGCCGTCCTCGCCCATCGGGCCGTGGAGGAGGGGAAACACGGCGTCGTAGCCCTCGGCGCTCGCGGCGCGGTGCAGCACGAGGTCGCCGCCGCCCTGGGCGCGGCCCGTCTCCAGCGCCCGCGCGGTCTCGGTGGGCGGCAGCCAGCGGCCCTGGGGGCTGATCACCACCGGGGTCACGTCGAACTGGTCGCGGGGCAGCGCCGCGAGAACGCTGCGGGCGCTCATCAGGCTGACTTCGTGCTCGCCGGACTGCCCGCCCGCCAGCAGCAGGATGCGTCTTTTCACGCGGCGCAGTATGGCACTCCCCCTCACGGAGCGCTTCAGACCGAGTTCAGAACGCCGTGAAAAGGGTGTCTGGCACGGGCGGGTGGCTCTTTGGAAATTCTCACATCCGCCGCTCAGCCTACGCTATGATGCCTGTCGTCCATCCACTCAGGTGCCGGTCGCCCCACATCCCAGGCTGTGAAGCGGCCCGCACCGAATTCTCGGGAGGCTCCATGAAGAAATTCGCTCTGCTCAGCACCCTCTTGCTCGTCGGCTCGGCCTTCGCCGCGTCCCCCAGGGACACCCTGGTGATTCAGCAGTCCGCCGATGTTCCCACCCTCGACCCGGGCGTCACCTACGACACGTCATCGGGCGCCCTCGTGGAGAACATCTACGAGACGCTGTTGACCTACCGGGGCAACAGCCTGCGCGATCTGGAGCCGCTGCTCGCCAGCAAGGCGCCGACGGTCAGCAACGGCGGCCGGACCGTGACCTTCGACCTGCGGAAGAACGTCAAGTTCCACACCGGCAACGCGATGACCTGCCGTGACGCCGAGTACACCTTCGAGCGCAACCTGGTCACCAACAGCGCCGAGAGCGGCAACTGGTTCATCTCCGAGAGCCTGCTGGGCACCGGCAGCAACGCCAACGACGACAAGACGATCACCTGGGCGCGGATCGACAAGGCCGTCGAGTGCAACAACGCGGGTCAGCTCGTCTTCACGCTGCCCAAGCCCGACCCGGCGTTCCTCGCCAAGCTGGCCTACACCGGGCAGAGCATTGTGGACAGCAAGCACGCCATCGCCATCGGCGAGTGGAAGGGCACCGAGGCCGACTGGAAGGCTCAGGTCGGCAAGGACCTGACCGGCAGCAACCTGAACAAGCAGCCCAGCGGCACGGGCGCGTACCGCCTGGTGCGCCGCGACGCGAACGCCACGCTGCTTCAGGCCTTCGACGGCTACTGGGGCAAGAAGCCCGCCATCAAGAACGTGGTGCTCCAGAAGGTGCCCGAGATCGCCGCGCGCCAGCAGGCCTTCTTGCGCGGGGACGCCGACATCATCGAGGGCGGCGGGCGCAGCGTGGACGAGCAGCAGATCAAGGGCAAGCCCGGCGTGGCATGGCTCGACAACCTGCCCAACACCAGCGCGTTCGCCATCTTCATGAACCAGAAGGTTCAGGACCCGAAGCTGCTGGGGAGCGGCAAGCTCGACGGCCAGGGCATTCCCGCGAACTTCTTCAGCGACGTGAACGTCCGCCGGGCCTTCAGCCACGCCTTCAACTACGGGCAGTACATCCAGGACGTGCAGCAGGGCAAGGGCAAGCAGCTCACCATGTTGCTTCCCAGCTCTTTCCCCGGCTACGACGCCGAGGTCAAAACCTACACCTTCGACCCCGCGAAGGCCCGCACCTACCTCCAGCGCGCCTGGGGTGGCAACGTCTGGAAAAACGGCTTCACCCTGACTGCGAACTACCGCGCGGGCAGCGTGCCCTCGCAGACCGCGATGGAAATCCTGAAGCGGAACATCGAGTCGCTGAACCCCAAGTTCAAGGTCAACATCCAGCAAAAGCAGTGGTCCGAAATGCTGGCCGACTCCAAGAACGGCAAGGAGGCGATGGTCCTGATCGGCTGGGCGCCCGACTACGCCGACGCGGACAACTTCCTCTACACCTTCTACTCGTCCAACGGCTTCTACGCCCCCCGCAGCAACTTCAAGGACGCTTCGGTGGACAAGTGGCTCGACCAGGCCCGCTCGACGGTGAACACCGCGCAGCGCAACCGCCTGTACAGCCTGGTGGGGCAGCGAGCCTACGAGCAGGCGCCCTACATCAACGTTCCGGCGGGCGTGAATTACACCTTCTTCCGCGACAACCTCCAGGGCGTGAGCGCGGCGACGTACAACCCGATGACCTCGTTCGACACCGGGACCCTCTGGAAGGACCTCAGCAAGCGCTGACCCGCACTCCCGGCGGGCGGGACGGCCTCACGCGGCTGTCCCCCCGCTTCGGCGTTTATCCCTCGCCCCACCGTAGAGGACCCTATGCTCAACTTCATCGTCAGGCGGCTGATTCAGGTTCCGCTGGTGATGCTCGTGCTCTCGCTGTTCATCGTCGGGCTGACCCAGCTCCTGACGCCCGAGCAGCGCGCCGCCGGGTACATCCGCAGCGACCAGCAGGCCGCCCGATTGGAAGCCATCATCGAGGAACGCGGCCTGCGTGACCCCTTTGTCGTGCAGTACGGCAACTGGCTCGGCAGCACCCTGCAAGGCGACCTCGGCTTCTCGCGCGCCAGCGGCCAGGACGTGCTCCAGACGATCCGCGAGCGGCTGCCGAACACCATCGAGCTCACGTTGCTCACCGCCCTGCCGATCCTGCTGCTCGGCGTGTGGCTGGGCACCCTGAGTGCGCTGCACAAGGACAAGCTGATCGACCAGATTCTGCGCGTGCTGACCATCCTGGGCTACAGCCTGCCGACCTTCGTGCTGGGGATCGTGCTGCTGGCCGTGTTCTACGGGTACCTGGGCTGGCTGCCGGGCGCCGGGCAGGTCAGCATCATCAACCAGTTCGCCCTCGGAGACCTGCGGCGTTACACCGGGCTGCTCAGCCTCGACGCGGCGCTCAACGGGCGCTGGGACATCGCCTGGGACGTGATCCAGCACCTGATCCTGCCCGCCGCGACCCTGACGGTGGTGAGCGCGGCGACCATCGTAAAGGTCATGCGCAACAACATGCTGGAGGCGCTGACGAGCGACTACGTGCGCACGGCGCGCGCCAAGGGGCTGTCGAGCCGGGTGGTGAACAACAAGCACGCCCGGCGCAACGCGCTGCTGAGCATCGTGACGCTGGGGGGCTTTCTGATCATCAACCTGCTGAGCGGCTCGCTCATCACCGAATTCATCTTCGGGTACCCTGGGGTGGGCCTGTGGATGGTGGAGGCCGGGCTACGGCTCGACATTCCCGCCGTGCTGGGCTTCGGGCTGCTCTCGGCGCTGATCGTGGTCGTGGTGAGCACGGTCGTGGACATCCTGTACGGGGTCGTGGACCCCCGCGTGAGGTTCGACTGATGACGGTCACCGCCCCCGCTCCCGCCTCCGGGCGCAGCCGCTGGAACCTCTTCTGGACCAGCCCCGCCATGCGCAAGCTGCGGCGCAACAAGCTCGCCATCTCGGGCCTGATCATCACGCTGCTCTTCGGTCTCGTCGCGCTGTTCGCGCCGCTGATCGCCAAGCCGGGCGGCAACTGCCTGCGCGACCTGAACATCTCCAGCCCCAACGAGGTCTACAACCCGCTGGGCGGCGCCTTCTGGCAGGCCATCCTCGCGCCGCCCGAGAGTTGCTACGCCATCGAGCGCCTGAGCTTCGCCTCGACCCCGACGCCGCCCAGCCAGGAGGCTCTTTTCGGCACCTCCAACGGCTACAACATCTTCTACGGGCTGATCTGGGGCACCCGGACCACCTTCAAGATGGCCTTTATCATCGTGGGCATCACGCTGGTCGTCGGGGTGATCATCGGGGCGCTCAGCGGCTACTACGGCGGCTGGGTGGACAACCTGATCCAGCGCTTTATCGACGTGCTGTTCGCCCTGCCGCCCCTGATCCTGACGGTCGTGCTGCTGACCATCCTGCGGGCGCAAAATCCAGGGGGCAATCCCACCGGGCCGATCATCCTGGCCTTCTGCATCGCGGGGTGGGCGGGATATGCCCGCGTGGTGCGCGGCGACGTCTTGAGGACCCGGCAGCTCGAATACGTGGACGCGGCCCGCTCATTGGGGGCGCGCGACTGGCGGCTGGTGCTCCGGCACGTCGTTCCGAACAGCCTCGCCAGCGTGCTCACGCTCGCGGTGCTCGATCTCGCCACCATTCCGCTCAGCGTGGCGGCCCTCTCGTTCCTGGGGCTGGGCTTCGAGAGCGGGTACGCCGAGTGGGGCCAGCTCGTCGAGTTCGCGCGGCCCTGGCTCAAGCCCGACTACTGGTACGTGCTGGCCTTCCCGGCGCTGTTCATCGTGACCTTCAGCCTCGCTTTCAACCTCTTCGGCGACGGCCTGCGGGATGCGCTGGACCCCAAGAGCCGGTAGAAAGCCTCAAACGGACGCCCCCTGGTGTGAAGGCCGGGGGGCGTCGCGCTTGGTCGGATGGGAGTGAGCGTTCTTCATTCGCTGGATGCCCGGCCCGCTCCCGCTGCTTCGCGGCTTTGGAAGTCAAGGGGGAGCAAGAGACCCTTCAATAGGCACGTTCTCCGGCCGCCTCGGCCCAGCCGGGCAGGCTGACCCACGCGGCGAGGAAGGCGAGGCCCGACACCAGCCACAGGGCGGCGAGAGCGGCGGGCTGCTGGAAGAAGACGCAGCCGAGCAGGAAGGGGATGGCGGGGGCGGTCCCGGCCTGGAAGGCGGCGGTGAGGACGGTGCGGGAGGGGGCCTGGGCCGGGTCCCGGGCGGCGAGGCGAGCGAGATGCAGGCCAGCGGCGGCGAGCACGGCGGCGAGGAGAACGAGGGCGGCCACCCACCCGGCAGGCAGGGAGGCGGGGCGGGTCAGGAGGTAGAGCCCACCCAGCGGCAACCCCGGCACGGCGATGACGAGAAAGGCGGCGACGAGCGCCCGCCTCGCGGCGCGGGTCAGGTCGGCGGGCGTCCCGGCGCGCAGGTCGCGGGCGAGCGCCTCAAACATCGGCGGGCGCGGGCGCGAAGGCCTGGACGGTGGCGGGGACGCCGCCCACCTCCACCCGGTCGCCGGGGGCGAGTTCCTTGCGCAGGCGGGCGAGGCTCAGGCCGTCCGCGTGCGCCCCTGCCTGCCCGACGACCTTGCCCTCGCGGGTGACCTCGGCGTGGTCGGAGAGGTTTTGGCCCTCCAGCCGCCCCAGGTGATATCGGGCGTTGCCGCGTGCCTCCAGCCGGGCCATGATCTCCTGCCCGACGTAACAGCCCTTGCGGTAGCTCATGACGGGGAGGGGACCGCCCACGTCCAGCCCCACCTCCTGCGGCAGGGTGCCTTTGAGGCCGTCGCGCACCACGTCGGGGATGCCCGCCCGCACCCGCGCCTCCTCCAGCATGGTCAGGGAGGTCTCCCCTCCCCCGAGCGCCACCCGCACCGCGTCCTCGTGGCGGGTGAGGAAGTGCAGATCCACGCCGGGGGTGCCCGTCCGGTTCACCCGCCCGCCGAGGACGGTGGCGCCCGCCAGCTCGAAGCTCTGCGCGTCCGGCCCCTCGGGGGTCCAGCCGGGCACGTCCTGACCCCAGACGTGGACGCCTCGCAGCTCCCCCGACACGTCCTGAATCTCGACCTGATCGAAGATGACAAAGCGCCGCAGCCGGGCCGCCAGCCCCTCCGCCTGCCCGGCGTCGAGGTGGAGATACACGTCCGCCTCGCGCCTGTAGGCCCGCGCGAAGAACTCGATCTGGCCGCGCACGTTCAGGAAGCAGCAGGCGACCACGCCCGGCGTCCGGAGCCCGCGCAGGTCGTTGGTCATCTGCCCCTGCACGAAGTCCACCCGGTCGGCGCCCGTCAGCCGCAGCCCGCTCGAAGGAAGGGGGGTCCACATGGGGGCAGGGTACGGGAAAAGGGGGCGGCGGTTCGTGGCGCGCGGTACGCGGGAAGGGCCGGGAGGCCGCGCCCCGCCGACCCCTAACTCACCAGTGCCCGCTGCCGTCCCAACTGGGCCTCGCGGGTCAGGTGCCAGCGGGCGAGGTCGGCCACGCTCTCGCGGATGATCGCCCCCGCGTGGGGGAGGGCCTCGCGGCGGCTTTGCAGGTTGCGGCTCACGATGGCGGTGAGGTCGTCGAGGTTGTAGAGGTGGGCGCCCTCCACGTCCGAGATGTCGGGGTCGAGGATGCGCGGCACGCTGATGTCGATCAGGAACATGGGACGGTCCGGGCGGTCCTCCAGCGCCGCGCGCACGCCCTCGCCGTGCAGGACGTGGTGCGGCGCCGCACTCGACGCGATCACCACGTCGGCTTCCGGCAAGACCTCGTGGAGGTACTCGGCGGCACAGACGCGGCCCCCCACCCGCTCGGCGAGCTGCCGGGCGCGGGCCTCGGTGCGGTTGACCACGATCACGTCGCGCACCCCCGCCGCGCGCAGGTGGGTCAGGGTCAGCTCGGCGGTCTCGCCCGCCCCGAGGATCAGGGCGGTGCGGCTCGTGAGGTCGCCCAGCGCCGCCTGCGCGAGTTCGACGGCGGCGCTCGACACGCTGACCACCTTGTCGCTCAGGCCGGTCTCCGAGCGCACGCGCTTCCCGGCGGCGAGCGCCCCCTGGGCGATCTTGTTCAGCAGCTTGCCGTCCGGATTGCGCCCGTGCGCGGCCTGCCAGGCCCGCTTGACCTGCCCCTGAATCTGCGTCTCGCCGATCACGAGGCTGTCGAGGCCCGAGGCGACCCGGTACAGGTGGGTGACGGCGGCGTCTCCCCGGTACACGTACAGGAACCCGCCCAGGCCGTCGCCCCAGGCGTCCGCGAAGGCGCGCACGGGGTCCCCGCGCAGGCCCGCCAGATAGACCTCGGTGCGGTTGCAGGTGGCGAGGAGCATGACCTCGGCGGCGTGGCGGGAGAGCGTGCTCAGGATCGCGGCCTCGTCGCCCGCGCGCACGGCGGCCCGCTCACGCACCTCGACGGGCGCCGTCTGGTGGTTGAGGCCCACCACCGCGAAGTCGAGGGGGGCGGGGTGAGGCGTCTGCGGCCGGGCGAGGAGGGCGCGGGCGGTCGGGCAGGCGAGCGTCACGCGGCTCCCCCGGGACGGCCCGCCCCCGGCAGCCCGAACGCGGCGCGGATATCGGCGCGCAGGGCGTCCATCGCCCCCTCGCGGGCGGCGGCGGGGAGCCCCAGCGCCTCCTCGCGCCGCGCGGCCCAGGCGTCCACCGTCCCCGGCTCGGGCAAGAGGGACTCGATCCGCTCGCGCAGCGCCTGGGCCAGCACCGGCAGCTCGCGCCCGGTGCTCACCGCCACCCGCACGCCGCCACGCTCCAGGGCGGCGGGAAAGCGCAGGGTGCCTTTTTCCGCGTCGCCCGCGTGGTTGACGAGCACCCCGGCGGCGCGGGCCTCCCCGGTCACGGCGTCATTCACGTCGTGGCGGTCGGTGGCCGCCACGACCACGCGCACGCCCTCCAGATCGGCGGGGCGGTAGGCTCGGCGCTCGGCGCACACGGGAAGCGCCGCGAAGTCGGGGTGGAGGTCGGGCGCGACGACGGTGACACGCAGGCCCGCGTCCAGCAGCGTCCGCGCGCGGCGCAGGGCGACCGGGCCGCCCCCCACCACCAGGGCCGGTTCGCCGCGCAGATTCAGGAAGGCCGCCAGACTCACGGGGCGCAGCATAGCGCCTGGGAGGAGGGGCGCACGTCCCCGACCGAACGGTAAGAAACGCGATGTGGACGGCATTTCCATCCGCTTCCCGTCCTCCCGGGAGCGGCCCTCAGGCCTCTCCTCCCGCCGCCAGCGGGCGGCCCGCCACCGCCCGCCCGGCGGCGTTCGCCAGGGCCTCCAGGGTGGGGGCCTCGGCGACGGTGACGCGGGTGAAGCCCGCCCGGCGAGCGGCGTCGGCGGTCTGGGGACCCATCGCGGCGACGGCGAGGTCGGTCCCGGCGAGGGCGGCGAGGTGCCGGGCCGCGCTCCCCGAGGCGAGGGTCACCACGTCGGCGGCCCGCAGGCGGTTCATCGCGTGCTCGCCGGGCCGGGCGGGCTCGGTGCGGTAGAGCTCCGCGCGCTCGTAGCGCAGGCCGCGTGCCTCCAGCTCGCGCTCCAGATCGGCCTCCGCGACCTGGCTGGTGAGGTGCAGGGCGACTTCGCCGGGGTGAGCGGGCAGCTCCGCACCGAGGTGCGCGGCGCCGGGGGTGGCGGGCACGAAGTCGGCGCGCAGCCCGCGTTCGGCCAGCGACCGGGCGGTGCTGGGGCCGACCGCCGCCACCCGCACCCCCGCGAGGTGCCGGGCGTCCAGTCCCAGGCGGCCCAGGTGGGTGAAGAGGGCCGACGCGGCCTGGTTGCTCGTGAGGAGCAGCCACGCCACCCCCGTCAGGTCGCGCAGCCGGGCGTGCAACTCGGCCTCGCGGGCGGTCTCCGCGAAGCGGATCAGGGGGACCTCCAGCACCGAGGCGCCCCGGGCACGCAGGAGGTCCGAGAGGACGCTCGCCCCGTCGCGGGTGCGGGTCACGGCGACGCTGCGGCCCGCGAGGGGACCGCCGAAGCCCGGTCCCACGTCGAACCAGCGCAGATGGTCCCGCAGCCGGGCGACCTCCCCCACGACCGTGACGGCGGGGGCCTCCAGCCCGGCCTCGCGCACCGCCCGCGCGATGGTGGCGAGCGTGCCCGTCGCCACCCGCTGCTGGGGGGTGGTCCCCCACTGGATGGTCGCGGCGGGGGTCTCCGGCGCGCGGCC
Organism: Deinococcus aestuarii; assembly: GCF_018863415.1. Taxonomy (NCBI): domain Bacteria; kingdom Thermotogati; phylum Deinococcota; class Deinococci; order Deinococcales; family Deinococcaceae; genus Deinococcus; species Deinococcus aestuarii. The sequence continues at coordinate 68,093 of NZ_JAHKSN010000010.1, forward strand.
CGAGGCGATCAGGTCGGCGCTGATCTGCTCCAGATTCCGCACGCCCATCAAGAGGACGAGGGTGTCCACCCCGGAGAGCCGCTCGTAGTGGGCGCCGCCCTCCTTCGTGTTGCCCGTGAGGACGGCAAAGGAGCGGGCCGCCTCGCGGTGGGTCACCGGAATTCCCGCGTAGGCGGGGGCGGCGATGGCGCTCGTCACGCCGGGCACGACCTCGAAGGCGATGCCCGCGAGCGCGCACGCCTCGGCCTCCTCGCCGCCGCGCCCGAAGACGAACACGTCGCCGCCCTTGAGGCGGGCCACCCGGCGTCCGCCGCCTTCCCGCGCCTTCTCCACGATCAGCCCGTTGATCTGCTCCTGGGAGATGTACTCGGAAAAGCCCTTCTTGCCCACGTAGATCGTCTCGGCCCCCGGGCAGTGGCGCAGCAGCTCGGGGTTGGCGAGGTAGTCGAAGAGCACCACGTCCGCTTTCTGAAGCGCCTCCACCCCGCGCACGGTGACCAGCCCCGGATCGCCCGGCCCCGCCCCGATCAGGGACACGAAGGCGCGGGCGGGCGGGGTGGGGGGCACGGCAACGGTCATGCCGACAGGCTAACGGCCCGGTGGGGGGACAAATGCGGGGAGGAATGGAAAAAAGCGCCCACGGGGGGGCGCCCTTCCGGCCGGGGCCGACCCCGGCGCCCGGCGGCTCCTAGCTGCACCCCTTGGCGGCGTAGAGGCGGTTGAGGGTGGCGATGCGCTGGTCGGCGGCCTGCTGGACCTGATCGTTGGTGTACTCGTTGGCGAGCACGCCCGGCAGGAAGAAGATCGCCCACGCGACGTTCTGCCCGCTGAGCCCGCGGTTGCGGCCCGCCTCCGCGCGGGCGCTCTGGGCACGGTCGATCTCGGCCAGAATCTCCTGGCAGGAGAGTTCGGCGTCCGGCTTGGGCGCGTAGGGGTTGTAGCGCGGGGCGCAGGAGGCCAGGGCGAGGACGGCGGCGGCGAGCAGCAGCGGTTTGTTCATGGGGTCCTCCGTCCCTTCCCATCTGAAACAGAAACCCCCTCAGATTGCAACCCGGACCACCAGCGGCCCGGTCGGCCCCAGGGTCACGCCGGGGCGGGGGGTGGGGTCGCCGCGCAGGGGGACCAGGGGCGGCAGGGCGGCCAGCGCCTCCAGGATCAGGAGCTGCGCGAGGTGCATCCCCAGGCACACCCGCTCGCCGCCGCCGAACGGGAGGTACGCCCAGGCGGGGGGCGGGGCCTGCCAGCGGCACGGGCGGAATTCGCCCGGGCGGTCCCACAGCCCCGGGTCGCGGGCGCTGAGGTAGGGGCTGTAGAGGGCCAGGGTGCCGCGCGGCAATCGCACGCCCCCCCAGGTCAGGTCGCGGGCGAGGCGGCGGCTGCCCATCCAGCCGGGGGGGAAGAGGCGCAGGGTCTCCCTCAGGACGGCGGGGTGGTGTTCCGGCGCGTGCCACTGCGGGTGGGCGGCGAGGTGCCACATCGCCCAGGCGAGGGCGTGGGTGGTCGTGTCGTGCGCGGCGGCGAGGCTCACCCGCGTCTCCTCCAGCCCGCCGGGCAGCGGCGCGAGGAGGGCGAGCAGGTCGTCCCCGCCCCCCCGGACGAGCCTGCGGTCGGCGAGGCGGCGCAGCTCGGCATTCACCCGCGCGAAGAGGAGCGGGCGCGGCACGGTGGGCAGGGGAAAGGGCAGCCGCAACGGGGCGAGAAAGGCGTGGAGCAGCCCGGAATCGAACGCCCCGCCGAAGTACGCGGCGTTGAGCATCCCCAGCACGGCGCGGTCGGCCCAGGTCAGGGCGTCGAACTCCCCCGCCGGAATGGGGGGAAGGGCCGAGCGCACGCGGGCACGCAGCCCCTCCAGGTGCCGCCGCCCGAAGCCGGGGTTGACCGCCCGCCGCCGGGGGCCGTGGCCGGGCGCGTCGGTCAGGATCACGCCGCCCGAGAGGTACGGCACCACCCGCGAGAAGCTGCCCGCGCTGCGAAAGGTGGCGAGGTCCCCCAGCAGTCGGCGGTTCCAGGCGGGGCCGAAGCCCACCACCGCAGGCAGGCCCAGGCGCAGGCGGAAGAGGTCCGAGCCCTGTGCCCTCGCCCGCCGCGCGCCCTCCTCGACCAGCCCGAGGGGTGCCAGGGCCCAGTCGCGCAGGTGCCCGTCCCCGGGGCGGGCGGGCGGCTCGGGGAGGGCGTCCAGACCGCGCACCCCCGGATCGGTCGGGGAAATTTTCGGCGCGGTCGGGTTCGGCACGGGGCGCATTCTGGCACGGGCACAGCCGCGCGAAGTTGGGCAAAAGGAACGGTCCGGGCGGGCCGCGTCTAGCCCGGGGGCGTCTGCGTCCCGTCCCACGTCTCGCCCTCCCCCGGCACCCGGGGGCCATCCAGGCTGTCGTAGGGCAGGCCCAGCAGCCCGCCCGCCCCGTTCCAGCCGCTCAGCATGGAGAGGGGCACGCCGCCGCCGGGATGGACGGTGCCGCCGACCTGCACGAGGTTGCTCGCGCCGGGATGCGTCCAGCCGGGGCGCAGGCTGCCCGTCAGCCCGTGGGGGGCGCGGCCGTACAGGGCGCCGCGCAGGGAGGTTCGCGCGTATTCGGCGGGCGAGAGGGCGTGCCAGTCCGTCACCGGCAGGGGCAGGCGGGCCTGGAGCCCCCGCAGCAGGAAGGCGCCGTAGCCGCGCGGGTCGTCTGTCACTCCCGGGTCGGGCGGCGCGTTCACGAGGAGGAAGGCCCGGTCGCCGTCGAGGTGCAGGTAGAGGGTGGGGTCGGTGGGCAGCCGCCCGGCGCGGATGTCGCGCCACTCGCGGGCATACTCGGCGGGCCAGAGGATGTGGTGGGCGTGGCCCCGGTCCTCCGAGAGGCGCAGTTGCAGCGCGAAGCCGCTCACCCCGCGCGGGGTGCGGTCCTCCGGCAGACCGAGCCAGCCCCGGGTGAGGGCCCGGTCGGCGGCGCTCACCCAGGCATCAGCGGTGTGGACGCCCCGGCCGGTGTGCGCGGCGACCACCCGGCCTCCCTGTGTCACCAGATGCTCCACCCGCGTGCCGAACTCGAAGCGCACCCCCAGCGCCTCCGCCCGCTCCCGCATCCGGACCGCGAGCGCCCCCAGCCCCCCCTCCAGGTGCCACACGCCGGAGCCGAGTTCGACCCAGGAGACGTTGTGCAGCACGGCGGGCGCGCGGTAGGGGTCGGCGCCCAGGTAGGTGGCGAAACGCAGCCAGAAGGGGGTCAGGAAGGGACCGCTCTCCACCAGGCGGGCGAGGCTGGACCAGGGGGCGGCACCGAGTCCGCGCGTGACGGCGTAACGTGCCAGCTTCAAGCGGCCGGGAGGAGACGCGAAGAGGAAGGTGGGCGCGGCGCCCTGGTAGATGCGGCGGGCGGTTCCCAGGAGCCGGACGTACTCCCGGCCCTCCTCCCGGCCGAGTTGCGCGAGGGTGGGCTCCAGGCTCCCCGCCACATGCAGCGCCTCCGGGGCGAAGGTCCGTCCGTCCAGGGCGTGGTAGGTCGTGGTGGGGCGCGCGGGGTCGAGCGGCGGGAGGGTCAGCCCGGTCCGCTCGTGCAGGGCGCGGAAGACCTGGGGCATGGTGACCACCGTCGGCCCGCTGGAAAAATCCTCGTAGCCCAGCGCCGCCTTGCCGCCGGGGCGGTCGAGGTGATCCAGAACCGTGACCCGCACCCCCTCCCGCGCCAGCCGCAGCGCCGCCGCGAGGCCCGCGAAGCCCGCCCCGAGCACGACGACGTGGCCGGGGGAGGGGGGAGGGGCGCCCCGGTTCCCCCTCACGGCTCGTACTCCCGGCCCTTCCAGTCCACCTGACGGCGCAGGCCGCGCAGGTACACGGGGAGGGCGAGCAGCGGCGTGACCGGGCCGAGCAGTCCCTCGGCGAGGTCGGCGGGGCGGCGGCGCCCGGTGACGAGGTTGACCAGGGAACGCTCGACCAGCCCGGCGGCGCGCAGGGCCCAGAGCCAGCGGGCCCGCCGGGCGGGCAGCAGCCACGGCAGCGTGTACACGGCGAGGTGCCACGCGAGCGAGGCGGCGAGCAGCGGGCGCGAGCGCAGATGCACCCGGGAGACGTTCTTGCCGAAGCCCGCCACCGAGGCCGGGTAGCTGCGGTACATCCTCACCTCGACGAGCCGCCCCGCGAGCGCGAGGGCCAGCCGCCCGCCGCGCGCCTTGAGGCGCTGCCCGAACAAGACGTCCTCCAGCACCTCGCCCCGCACGAGGCCGTGCCCGCCCACCCGCTCGTAGGCCGCGCGGCGAAAGGCCATGAGCTGCCCGTTCGCCGCACTTGCCGCCGGAAAGGGCAGCCTGAGTCCCGGCGCGGGCAGAAAGGTCAGCAGCACGACCTCCACCAGGGGCGTGATCAGCCGCTCCCCCAGCGTCACATTGCGCTGGCGGGGCCACACGCTCAGGAGGTCGGCGCCCGATCTCCCCAGCTCGTGCAGCACGGCCCCCAGCGCCCCCGGCTCCCAGCGCACGTCCGCGTCGGTGAAGATCAGCACGTCGCCCGTCGCCGCCCGCGCGAGCTGCTGGCAGGCCCACGGCTTGCCGTGCCACCCCGTCGGCAGCGGCCTCCCGCACAGCACCCGCGCGCCCGGCACCCCGGCGCACAGCCGCCGCGCCAGCTCCCCGGTGCCGTCGCGGCTGCCGTCGTCGAGCACGAGCACCTCGTGCGCGCCCTGGTCGAGCAGCCCCGGCAGCGTGTGGACGAGGTTGTGTGCCTCGTCGCGGGCGGGCACCAGGATGGACACGCGCGGGCCGCCCGGGGGCAGGGGGCGCGGCCGCAGCCGGGGGAAGGTCAGCACGTTGAGGAAAAACACCACCGCCTTGTAGGTGAAAAAGCCCCGCGTGACCTCGCGGTAGGCCCGCAGGGGGCCGGGCCTCACCGTTCCCCCGTCAGCCACGCCAGGGCGCGGCCCGGCAGGTCCAGGCGTTCTTGCGCGCTGCCCCGCCCCCCCGAGAGGCGCAGGTAGCCCGCGAGCGGCGCCTCGGGGTCACTCTCCCGCAACTCCGCGTCGAGGGTGGTCAGTTCGTGGGTCAGGGCCTCTCCCAGCCCAGCCCCCGCCACCGCCCGGCCGAAGCGCGCGTAGGCCTCGGGATGCTGGGCGCCCCGCAGCGTGACCCGCAGGGCGACGGGCACCAGGGGCACGCCCGCCGTCCGGGCAATCCAGGCCGCGCCCGGTTGCACGCCCCGGGGTGGCCCGGCGGGCTGGAGGGCCCCCTCCGGAAAGACGACCACCCAGGCACCCGCCCGCGCCGCGCGCACCGCCTCCCGCAGGTCGCGCGTGCCGAGCGCCCCCAGCCGCCGCAGGAAGGGGAAGCGCGCGAGCTGTCCCTCCGTCATCAGCACCCGGAAGTCCAGCCCCAGCACCCAGGTCACCTCGCGCAACACGTACCCGTCCCACCAGGAGTGGTGATTGGGGGCGAGTACGGCGCCTCCCCCGGGCAGGGGACCGCGCACCCAGACCCCCCGCAGGTCGGTGTGGACGCTGCGGCGAACGCTCGTGTTCAGCAGGGCCGTCACCGGGTCGAAGCTCACGCCCGCCCTCCGCGTACGGCCCGCGCCAGGGCCAGCCCCGCCAGCATCGCCGCCAGGGTCACCCCCGCCTCCAGGTACCGCCCGACGAGCACGAGCCCACCCGGCAGGAAGAAGGTCTCGACCGGATACGCGACCCCGAAGGTCAGGCGGGAGAGGTCGGGCTGGGGCTGGATGACGCGTTCCACAGTCACGGGCTCCACCTTGAAAGACACCCGCACCGCCCGTTCCTGCATGGGTAGATTCCGGGCCCGCCGCCCCGGTCCGAACGTCCCCGGGCTGATCCGCGTGAAGGCCCAGCTCAGCCCCGATCCCACCGCCCACCACCCCAGGAAGTTCTGGAGGGGGGCCCCCGCCCACAGCGGCGCCGGATCGCTCCACGTCCAGTACCCCTGCGCGGTCATCAGCGGCTCCAGCCCCACGTCCCAGGCCACCATCAGGACTCCGGCCAGCCACGCGCGCCCCCCCGCGAGGAGCGTGGTCGCCAGCGTCAGGGCGAACCAGCCGAGCGGCACGATCAGGGGCACGCTGAGGAGCGTCGGCGCCGGGGCACCCGCATAGGTATAGACGCCGAAGGGAAAGCCCGTGCGGCTGCCGAGCAACTCGACGCCCAGCCCTACCGAGGAGGCGAGCACCGCCATCCCCAGGGCCCGCCGCGCCCCCGCCCGCTCCCAGGCGTAGGCGAGCGCCGAGACGAAGAGAGCGCCCGTGCTGAGCAGCGCGAGCAGAGAAAAGCCCTCCGGCCACAGCGGCACGGGCACCTTCAGGGCGGCGTAGAGGGCCAGCCACAGCATCCAGGGCCGCGTCTGCCCGGCCAGGGCCGCCCAGCGCGCCCGCAGCGTGCCGGGGAAGTCGCCCCCCAGCGCGTCCCCCGCCAGCCCCAGCCCCAGCGAGGCGGGCAGCCCGAGGAGGATCAGGGTCCAGCCCCCCGCGAGACCCCGCAGCACCAGCAGCGCCCCCAGAAAAGCCACCCCCAGCGCGGCGAGGGCAAGGCCAGCCCGCCGCGTGGCGGGAGAGAAGCGCAGGGTCAACCCGCCACCTCCCGCAGCGCGTCGAAATAGACACGGGTCGTTCCAGCCACGTCATCGGGCAGGGCGTCCAGCGGCCACCAGCGCACCTCCGCCGCGTCGTCTCCAGCCCGCGCCTCCCCACCCGTGAAGGCGGCGGTGAAGACGTGGGTTTCCCAGTCCACGGTGTTGCCGTCCGGGTAGCTGTGGCGGTGCGGAAAGACGCCGACCGGGCGCAGGGGGCCCACATCCAGGCCCGTCTCCTCGCGCAGTTCCCGCCGCGCCGCGTCCGCGGGTGTCTCGCCCGCTCTGGCCCCGCCCCCGGGCACGTCCCAGCGCCCGTCGTCGCCGCGCCGCACCAGCAGGACCTCGCCGCCCCGCAGGACCGCGACGCCCGCCCCGATACGCCCACCTGTGCCGCTCACTTCCACCCCCGCCGCGTCAGGTCGCGCAGCAGCACGCGCGCCGCGTTGCGCCCGGACGCGCCCATGATGCCGCCTCCGGGGTGGGTGCTGGCCCCGGTCAGGTACAGGCCCTTCACGCCGGGCCAGCGGTACCCGCTCGCCGCCATCCAGGGGCGGAAGGCGAACATCTGGTCGAAGCTCATCTCCAGGTGCATCACGTTGCCCCGGTGCAGCCCGAGGTTGGTCTCGAGCCACTGCGGCGTCTGCACGAGTTCGCCCACGATGGTGTCCCGCGTGCCCGGCGCGTAGTGCTCGAACGCCCGCAGGATGTTCTCCCGCGCCTGCGCCGCGCGCGTCTCCCAGCTTCCCGAGGCCAGCTCGTAGGGGTAATACTGCGCCCACAGCCACAGCACGTCGCCGCCGGGGGGCGCGAGGCTGTCGTCCACGGCGGAAAAACTCATGGCGACCAGCGGGGGATCGGTCGTCGGCTCCCCCGCCAGATATTCGCCGTAGCCCTTCATCAGTTGGCGCTCGTCCTTGATCAGGAGGCCCAGGCCCACCCGGCTCTCGGGCTCGGTGTGGTTTCTGTACCGGACTTTTTCGCTGAGGGCGAGGCGCAGGATCATCCCGAACCCGTTGCCCACCCGGCCACCCCGCGCGGCGGGGGGCACGTACTCGTCGGGCAGCGCGTCTGCCGTCGTCAGGACGTGGGTGCCCGACACGACGGCGCGGGCGGTGTAGGTCTCGCCGTTCTCCAGCTCGATGCCCTGCGCCTTCCCGTCCCTGACGAGGAGGCGTTTCACGGGCGCGTTCACGAAGACCTCGCCCCCGTCCGCCTCGACCGCCCGCCGCAGGGCCTTCGTCAGCCCCCCCGATCCCCCCTTCGGCCGCGCCACGCCGCCCTCGTGGTAGAGGGGGTGCCACAGCAGGAAGGGGGCGCTGAGGGGATCGCTCGGCGGGGGGCCGCTCTGGGCCGCCATCCAGACGAGGGGGGCGCGGACCCGCTCCTCGGAGAAATACTCGCGCGCCACGTCCCCGTAGGGCCGCAGGATGCGCCTCAGTTGCGTCTGAGCGTCACGGCCCCGCCCGCTTCCCACCAGCATCTTCCCCATCTCCAGGGGACCGGGGGCCGCGTTGAAGAGGGCGGCGACACTTCGGGCAAACGGAGTCCAGTCGTCCAGAAAGCGGCGGTACGCCTCGCCCTGCCCGGGAAAGAGGGCCTCCAGCTCCCGGGCGGTGCGGTCGGCGTCACGCCACACGAACCAGGGCGTCTCGCCGTCCGAGGCGTGGAACATCGGGTCCACCTCGAGGTAGTGCAGGCCGTGGCGGGTCAGCTCCAGCTCGCGCACGACGGGCGTCATGCGGATCAGGATGTGGGCGCTGCCGCCGTAGTCGAAGCGGTAGCCGGGCACGAGTTCTTCCGTGCTCACCGCCCCGCCCACGAGGTGGCGCCGCTCGAACACCCCCACCCGCAGCCCCGCCTTGGCGGCGTAGGCGGCGGTCACCAGGGCATTGTGGCCCGCGCCCATCACGATCACGTCGAAATCCGGCATCCGGCCCGAATCCTGTCATACCGGGCAGGCGGGAGATGGTCAGGGATACCGCGTTCGGCGGCGCCCAGGCGGGGCGGGAGGCTCGGGGGCAGGCGGGAACCGGGCCTCAACGCCGGGCACGCGCCCCCTCGCCGCCGCAACTTCCTGACTTTCTGTTGTAGGAATACAACAATGCGTGGCATGGTCGCCAAGGCGGCAGGTCGTCCCTCTCCCCCGCCGCTGTTCAACCGGCTGCCGGTGCTGCGCGCCGAGCGGGGGCTGAGTCGGCAGGACCTCGCGGCGGCGGTGGGGGTGAACTACCAGACCATCGGGTATCTGGAGCGCGGGGAGTACCACCCCAGCCTGGACCTCGCGCTGAGGCTGGGCGAGTATTTCGGGCTGCCCATCGAGGCGATCTTTTCGCGCACGCCCTTCACGCCGCTCAGCGAGCAAGTCTACGGAGGTCCAGCATGAACGCGACCCTGCCCCGGCTCCGCCCCCTCGCGCCCCTCGCTGCCCGCCGCCGGGTCGTGCTGACCGCGTTCGGGGGCTATGCCCTGTCCCTGCTGACCGTGGCGCCCGACAGCCTGTTCGGCCTGCCGGACATCCTGCTGCTCCTGTTCGGGGTGGGAGGGATGGTGCTGGCCTTCCTCGGCGGCGTCCAGCTGATGAGGCCCGCCCGCCTGGGTCTCCCGGAAGGCCGTGAGCGTGGACTGGACGAGCGGCAGGGGCAGCGGCTCTCCCAGGCGCACATCACGGCGTCCCGTCTCCTGGGCGCCCTCTTCCTGCTCGCGGCGTTGTATTTCCTGCTGGCGATCCAACACCACCTGCCGACGCCCGCCACGAGGATGGCCTGGATAAGCCTCTCGCTCGGGGCCATCCTCTTTGTCCCGGCCCTTCCCACCGCCGTCTTCGCCTGGACCGAGCCCGACCCGCCGGGCGAAGAGACAGAACCGCGTGACAGGGCGGGGGGTACGCTGGGCGCCATGTTCGGTCGCCGCGTGCCCCCCCACATCGTGTTTGTGCTCAGCGTCGTCCTCGCGCTCGTGTGCGCCGCCCCCGCCGTGCACTACGGGCTGGCGGCGAAATGGCTCCCCGCCCTGCTGTGGGGCGCGGTGGCCGTGTGGTTCGCGGTGGACGCCGTGCGCGCGCACGGGTGGAAGGGGCCGCAGAAGGCGTAGGCGCCCCGAGATCAGCCCAGCCCTGTCTCAGCCCAGTCGCCTGATCCAGAAACGCATCGGTTTGGGGGTCTCCCTCCCTTCGCCCACGTCCCGCCAGGTCATCGTCGTCTCCAGGTCGGGGCGCTCGGTGTAGCCGCGCGCCTGCCAGAAGGCGTCCAGCGGGCGGTACCCCGGCGGCCGGGCGGGGTGGTCCTCCGGCCGCCGCACCGCGCAGAAGGCCGCGACCCCCAGGCCCAGGCGCCGGGCGTGGGCCTCGCGCTCGTCGAAGAAGCGGTGGCCCACCCCGCGCCCCCGGTACCCGGGCAGCAGCACGCTCTCGCCGAGGTACAGCACGTCGCCGGGGTCGAACTCGGGGGCCCGGAAGGGGGCGCGCACCTCCGGCGTCTCCCGGGTCAGGGGCACCGCCGTGCTCGCCCCCACCACCCGCTCGCCGTCGCGGGCGAGGACGACCAGGGCGCCGGGGGCGCCCAGGTACGTCCGCAAGTAGCCCTCCTCGTACTCCGCGCTGCCCTCGTAGAGGTAGGGGAAGGCGCGGAAGACCTCCTGCCGCAGCCGGGCGAGATCGGGGATGCAGGCGCGCAGCTCGTCCCCGGTGGCGGGGCGGACGGTGGGCGGGTCCGTCACGCCCCTCCGCCCCCGCTCACCTGCCGGGACCAGTCGGCGAGGTTGTAGAGGTTCGTCACGCGGGCGATGCGGCCCCCCCGCACCTCGAAGAAGGCGCCCACGGGCAGCACGTAGGTCTGGCCGCGCGCCTCCGGCAGGTCCGCGTCGGTCTTCAGGTACTCGCCGTGGATCACGAACTCGGCGGCGGCGCGCGTGCCGTCCGGGGTCGCCATCACCACCAGCTCCTCGGCCCGCTCGCGGTAGTGGGCGTCCATCCGGTTCAGGAAGGCGCGGAAGGCGTCCACGCCGGTCTGGGTCCCCCCCTCGTTGACGTCGTGCCGCACGTCGTCCGCCAGCAGGGCGAGCATTCCCTCCGCGTTCCCCGCGTTGAAGGCCGCGTAGTAGCGCCGCACGAGGTCGAGGGTGGCCGCCTGGGAGTCGGATGCCGTCATGAGGGGCAGTGTAGGCAGCGTGAAGGGCGGAGTTGGCCGACGTGACCGGACGGTGAAGCTCATCGGCCCTCTCCAAAAAGGGCATGATGGGGGAGCAGGAGTCTCGTCCCTGCCAACAGGCGTCCTTTGCGGCCACGGCGACAGCCGCGTCTGCTACTTTGAACACACTTGAACCCCTGCGTTTCCCGCGTCTGCTGCGGGGCGCCCGCGAAATGGAGGACTCTCCGCGTGAACCCTGTGCGCTACATCATCACCCGGCCCTGCCTGCAAGAGGGCAGCCTGCGACTGGTCAAATACCTCCAGCCCACCTTTCCGGACAGTGGCCCGGCGCAGTTCGTGGACGACCGGGGCACCGAGCACACGGTGCAGATCGACCGCGCCCAGGGCCGCGTCTGGGGTCTGGGCAAGCTCTTCCACGACCTGAACCTCGGGGTGAACGACGTGCTGACGATCACCCCGCTGGCCCCCGGCCGCTTCCAGGTCGAGGCCACCGTCAAGCCGCACGCCGCCCCGCCCCCGCCCGCCCGCACGGCGCCCAAGGCCCCCGAACCCCGCCGCGTCGTCGTGTCGGCCACGCCCCACGTCCGCGAGGTGAGGCTGGAGCACCCCAGGCCCGAGGGTCAGGAGACGACCTCGGCGCAGCCCGGCGCGACCGTGCGGCCCACGTCCGCTGCCGAGAGCCCCGCGCCCGCCGCCACCGCCCCGGCGCCGCTCGGCCCGGGGCAGGCCGCCGCGCCCCTTCAGCCGGTGCCCGCCGAGACGGCCGCGCAGGCGCCACGCTCCCGGACGGGCGCGCGGCCGGAGGTCAACCTGTCGCGCCCGGCGCCGAGCAGCGTGGAGGGTCAGCTCGCGGAGTTCGCGCGGCTGACGGGCTACCGCCTGGACTTCCCGGCACCGGGAATCGCGCGGCTGCGCGCCGACCTCGGCGCGCACGGGTACACGGTGCACGTCGCCCTGGACGAGGCCGCCACGCGCTCGCCCGCCTGGGGGCAGGGGGCGGAGCACACGGCGCTCGTGACCGGGGAGGGCGAGCGGCCCCAGGGCCTGCCGCGCCTGACCCGCGAGGCGCTCGGCGCCCTGATCGAGCACGCGCGGCTCGCGCCGCTCTCGCCCATCGACCTGCGCGGGTACTGGAAGGCCGGGAACCTCGACCTGGAGACGGCGGCGAGCGTGTCCGAACTTGTGGGGGCGCACCTCGCCCAGCGCGGGGCCTTTTCCTTCGTGCTCCTCACCCTGGCGGGCTGCCCGGCCCACAGCGTCGTGAGCAGCGCCCGCCTCGCCGAGAAGCTCGGCAGCGGGGTGAACACCGCCGAGCTGAGCAGCATCCTCGACACCCTCACCCGCGCTCCCTTCCTGGCCCTCACGCCGCTGCCGGGCGGGCAGTTCCTCCTGCGCGCCGATGTGCGTGACCTCCTGACCGAACTCGCCGAGTACGCCGAGGGGGTTCGCCGCCGGGTCCGCACACCGGACGCCGCCCCCGAGACGGCGCGCGGGAACGGGTCCCTGGCGATCACGGCGTAGGGGACCGGAAGCCGGCGGGGTGGCGAGGCCCCTCCGTCCCCCCACCCCGCCAGACCGCCCCTTACATCTGCTTGTCGTCGTCGCCGGTGCCGAAGGTGGTGCCGGTCGAGGTCGGGGCGTCCGCGAGGCCGGGCGCCCCGGGCACTCCCCCGGGGGCGCGTTCGCTCATGCGGGTGGCGTCGCCCACGGCCACCGGCGTATCGGTCATGCCGCTCTCCGACTCGTCCTGGTATCCGGCGCGGTCGCTCATGCCGTTGCCCGCGTCCTGCGGCAGGCCGCCCTGACGGTCGCGGCTCCGGGCATCGTCTTTGGTCATGGGTGATCTCCTTCCCCGGGCTCAGCGGTCGTCGTCGCGGCTGAGCCCGCCACCGAGCGAACCCATCGGCGTGTCGGCGTCGTCCGCACTCGTCGCGCCGGTGTCGCCCACCCGGTCCACGGTGCCGTCGGTGCCCGCGGGGTCGGTGCCCAGGCCGATCTGGCCGCTGCCGGTCTGGTCGGTGCCCCTCTGGTCGCTGGGAGGGTCGTTCGGATCGGTCGTCATGGGAGCCTCCGTGGTGGGGTGAACGCCGGAGCACGGCCTCTCCGTGCCCGCCGGGGTTCGGGGGTGGAGAACCATTCAAGCGCGCGCGGGCCCCGGTCACAAGGCCGGGGGCTTTTACCGTTCACGCGCCGCACCGCTCATGGACGGGGAGGCGGGGACGGATTCAGGCGGCCGGGCGCGAGCGCAGCAGATAGCGGACCAGACTCGCCAGGCTGGGGTCGCGCAGCACGCAGACGATCAGGAGGTCCCCGTGCAGGGCGACCAGCAGGGTGCGGTGCTCGAATTCGAGTTGCGCCGAGAAGAGCGGGCCCCCCTGCGGCAACTCGCCCAGGGCGTGGGACGCGTCGAGCAGGGCGAACAGGGGCGGGAGCAGCGCGGCCGGGAGCGCCTCGCCCTCCGCGCCGAGGGGCTGGCGGCACCCCGTGAACAGGGTGACGCCCAAGACCCCCGGCTTGCCGAGCAGGTCCCGCATCAGGCGCCGGGCGGCGGGGGGCGGCGGCGGGGGCGCGGAGGGCTCGGGCAGGAGGGGGGCCAGCGCCGAGCGCAGCGTCTCGGGACTCAGCACCGGGCCCAGGGAGGAGACCGTCCCCGGGACCTCCGTGCCGAACGCGAGCAGCCGCGTGCCCGGCGGAAGGTGGAGGTCACCCGGTCCGCCAAATCCCGCCAGCGGCAGGTCGAGCAGCACGGCCGCCGGGCGGGCGCGCAGGGCGGCCCGAACGCCCGCCAGGCTGGCCGCGCGGCGGGCGCGCAGGCCTAGGCCCTCGACCAGGCGCTCGGCGGCCTTGCCCCGTCCCACGCTCGCGCTGACGACGAGCACGGCGCAGGGCGGCGCGGGGGTGTCCTGAAGCTTGCTCGTCATGGTCCGTCCTCCTTTCCGCCGTGGCTCCGCGCCGTCCGGTGGCCTGCCCCCGTCACGCGGCCCCGGTCCCAGCGCCCACTCTCCAGACCCCACTAGAGCGTCGCCGGGCTCACGGCTTCCTTACAAGCGACCCGGACGGACGTTCTTGGGAGAGCCGGTTTTCCCCCACACATGGCTATGCAGGGCCGGCCCATTCGGATCACCGGGGCGGGGCCCGATCCTGTGCCCCGCGCGGGAACAACGCGGGGAGTGCGGACGCCGCCATTCGTCGGCGGACCGGGGGGTATGCTGGAGGGCGTTATGACGCAGGCTCAGACGATCATGTCCGGCGGGAACGCGGCCTTTATCGAGGGGCTGTACGAGGCGTACCTCGCCGACCCGGCGAGCGTGGACCCCGAGTGGCGCGCGTACTTCGACGAGGTGCGCGGCGGGGCCCGCGAGACCGCCCACTCCCAGGTCCAGCAGGCCTTTTACCAGCTCGGCACGCAGCGCCGGGGCGGCGCGGTCCTCCCCGCCCCGGCAGGGGTCAGCGGCGCGCAGCAGGCCGCCGGGGCGCTCATCACGGCCTACCGGGTGTACGGCTCCGTCAGCGCGCGGACCAATCCCCTCAAGATGCGCGGCCTGCCCGTCGTGCCCGAACTCACCCCCGAGTACTACGGCCTGTCCGAGGCGGACCTCAACGAAACCGTCCACGACGGCGAGTTTCGCGGCCCGCTGCGCGAGGTGATCGCCCAGCTCCAGGAGACGTACTGCGGGGCCATCGGCTTCGAGTTCAACTACCTTCCGGCGAACGAGCGCGCGTGGTTTCAGGAGCGGGTGGAGGCCGGGCGGGGCCGGGGCCGCTACTCGCCGGAGGAGCGCCGCCGCCTGATGGTCAAGCTCAACGCCGCCGAGGGGCTGGAGCGCTACCTCCACGTCAAGTACGTGGGCCAGAAGAGATTTTCGCTGGAGGGCGGCGAGAGCTTTATCCCGCTGCTCGACCGCATCATCCAGCAGGCGGGAACCTTCGGGGTGAAGGAGACGGTCATCGGCATGGCGCACCGCGGGCGCCTGAACGTGCTCGTCAACATCTTCGGCAAGAAGCCCAGCGACCTCTTCGCCGAGTTCGAGGGCAAGAAGAAGATCAGCGACGACCCGGACATCGCGGGCGACGTGAAGTACCACATGGGGTATTCCAGCGACGTGCGCACGCCCGGTGGCCCGATGCACCTCGCGCTGGCCTTCAACCCCTCGCACCTGGAGATCGTCTCGCCCGTGGTCCACGGCTCCGTGCGCGCCCGCCAGGACCGCCGGGGGGACGCGGAGCGCAAGCAGGTGCTGCCGGTCACCGTGCACGGCGACGCGGCGGTGAGCGGGCAGGGCGTGGTGATGGAGACGCTGAACATGTCGCGCCTGCGCGGCTTCACGACGGGCGGGGCGATCCGCATCGTGATCAACAACCAGATCGGCTTCACGGTGAGCGACCCGCGCGACACGCGGAGCAGCCGCCACTCGACCGACGTGGCGAAGATCGCCAACGCGCCCGTCATGCACGTGAACGGCGACGACCCCGAGGCGGTGGCCTTTGCGGCGGACCTCGCGCTGGAGTACCGCCAGAGCTTCGGCAAGGACGTGTTCATCGACCTGATCTGCTTTCGCCGCCACGGCCACAACGAGGCGGACGATCCCACGATGACCCAGCCCATCATGTACCGCGAGATCAAGGCGCACCCCGGCACCCGCGCCCTGTACGCGCGTGAGCTGGAAGCGGCGGGCGTGCTGGGGGCGGGCGAGGGCGACCGCCTGGTGGAAAAATTCCGCGACCAGCTCGACGCGGGCGGCGCCGTGGTCGAGGAGATGGAGAATCTGGAGCAGAGCAGGCTCGCCGCCGACTGGAAGGGGTACGTGGGCACCCCCTGGACCGACGACACACCCACCAGCGTGCCCCAGGCGACGCTGACCGAACTCGGCCTCAAGATCAGCGAGGTTCCGGAAGGCTTTCAGCCGCACCGGGGCGTGGCGCGCGTGCTCGAAGCCAGACGGGCGATGAGCCGGGGTGAGCAGCCCCTCGACTGGGGCATGGGCGAGATGCTGGCGTATGCGACGCTGCTCGTGGAGGGCTACCACGTGCGGCTCGACGGCCAGGACTCGGGGCGCGGGACCTTCGTCCACCGCCACGCGATCTTGCACGACCAGAGCGCGCAAGACCCGATGAACGAGGAGTACCTCGGCCTCGCGCACCTCTCAATCGATCAGGGCCGGGTCGAGGTGATCGACTCCACGCTCTCGGAAGAGGCGGTGGTCGCCTTCGAGTACGGCTACAGCACCTCGGAGCCCAAGGCGCTCGTCGCGTGGGAGGCGCAGTTCGGCGACTTCGCCAACGGGGCGCAGGTCGTGATCGACCAGTTCCTCTCGGCGGGCGAGAGCAAGTGGCAGCGCCTCTCGGGCCTGACCATGCTGTTGCCCCACGGCTACGAGGGCGCGGGGCCCGAGCACTCCAGCGCGCGGCTGGAACGCTACCTGCAACTGTGCGCGCAGAAAAACATGCAGGTCGTGGTGCCGAGCTCCTCCGCGCAGATCTTCCACCTGCTGCGCCGCCAGGTGCTGCGGCCCTACCGCAAGCCCCTGATCGTGATGACGCCCAAGAGCCTGCTGCGCAACAAGCTGGCGATGAGTCCGCTGACCGAGCTCGCCGAGGGCCGCTTTCAGGAGGTCATCGGCGACGACACGGTGCAGCGGGCCCGCCGGGTGGTGATCAGCAGCGGCAAGCTCCACTGGGAACTCTCCGAGGCGCGCGACGCCGACAAGGAGGGGTATGCGGGCACGGCGCTCGTGCGGCTGGAGCAGCTCTACCCCTTCCCGGCGGAGGCGCTGAAGGCCGAGCTGGCAAAGCACCCCGGCGCCCAGGTGGTGTGGGCGCAGGAGGAACCCCAGAACCAGGGCGCGTGGCTGATGATCCGCGACGACCTGGAGAAGGTGCTCGCCCCGGAGCAGCGCCTGACCCACGCCACCCGCCCGCGCGCTGCGAGCACGGCGGTGGGGTACGCCAGCGTCCACGTCAAGGAGCAGGCGCAGGTCATCGCCGACGCGCTCGGTGAGCGGGTCACGCCCGGGAAGATCGACGCCCAGGTGGCGACCGTCAAGGAGGCGACGGCGCAGGCCTGAACCGGGCACCCGGGGGCGGAGGAAGGTCGGGAGACCACCTCCGCCCCTTTCGTGTGTTGTGTGCGCCTGCACGTGGAGCGTCCCCGCGTCAGTCACGCCCCCCGGGGGGTATAAAGGGACACGTTATGGCCGAAATCAAGGTTCCCGTTTTTTCCGAGTCGGTGAGCGAGGGCACGCTGCTGACCTGGCACAAGAAGCCCGGCGATGAGGTCAAGCGCGGCGAGGTGATCGCCGAGATCGAGACCGACAAGGTGGTCTTGGAAGTCACCGCCCAGCAAGACGGCGTGCTCCAGAGCATCGCCAAGAACGAGGGCGACACCGTGCTCAGCGAGGAAGTCCTGGGCACGGTCGGTGACGCGGGCGCCGCGGCGCAGGCCGCTCCTGCCACCCCGGCCCCGGCCACCGCCCCCGATCAGGCGAGCGGCCCGGTGGCGAACGAGACGAGCGCGGGCGGCACCGCCACCCAGCCCGACAGCGCGAACCTCGGCAACGAGGCGACCCGGCGCGACGACCTCTCCCCCGCCGTGCGGCGCGTGGTGACCGAGAACAACCTCGACCCGTCCCAGATTCCCGCGACCGGCCCCAAGGGCAACATCACCAAGGCGGACGCGGTGGGTGCCGTCGCCACCGCCCAGGCCACGCCGAGCACCGTGGCCCAGCCCGCGACGACCCAGCCCAGCGGCCCCCGCGCCGAGCAGCGCGTGCCCATGACGCGCATCCGCCAGCGCATCGCCGAGCGGCTCAAGGAGGTGCAGAACACCGCCGCGCTGCTGACCACCTTCAACGAAGTGAACATGAAACCGGCGATGGACCTGCGCAAGAAGTACCAGGACCAGTTCGTCGCCAAGCACGGGGTCAAGCTCGGCTTCATGAGCCTCTTCGTGCGGGCGGCGACCGAGGCCCTCAAGCAGTTCCCGGTCGTGAACGCCTCGGTCGAGGGCAAGGACATCATCTACCACGGCTACTACGACATCGGCATCGCGGTCGCCAGTGACCGGGGCCTCGTCGTGCCTATCTTGCGCGACACCGACGGGATGGGTCTCGCCACCATCGAGAAGGAGATCGCGGGCTTTGCCCAGAAGGCCAAGGGCGGCAAGCTGACGCTGGAG
Source organism: Deinococcus aestuarii (assembly GCF_018863415.1). NCBI lineage: Bacteria > Thermotogati > Deinococcota > Deinococci > Deinococcales > Deinococcaceae > Deinococcus > Deinococcus aestuarii. The sequence continues at coordinate 85,955 of NZ_JAHKSN010000010.1, forward strand.
GACATGAGCGGCGGCACCTTCTCCATCACGAACGGCGGCACCTTCGGCTCGATGATGAGCACGCCGATCATCAACGCGCCGCAAAGCGCCATCCTGGGGATGCACAACATCATCGAACGCCCGGTCGCGGAGAACGGTCAGGTCGTCATCCGCCCGATGATGTACGTCGCCCTGAGCTACGACCACCGCATCATCGACGGGCGCGAGGCCGTGCTCTTCCTCGTCGCCATCAAGAATGCGCTGGAGGACCCGGCGCGGATGCTGCTGGAAGTCTGAAGCAGTCAGCTTTCAGCGGTCAGCCCCTCGGGGTTGGCCGCTGGTTTTGTTTGTAGGGTGGAGGCGTGGCGAACGTGCTGCATTTGATGAACGCGGGCGGGCTCCTCTCCCCCGCCCTGGAAGCCGAAGTGCGAGAGGTGGCGGGGGCGGCCCTCTCGCGGCACGCGGCCCGGCTGGGATTGGATGGAGTGGACGTAGCAGTGTACGGAACTCCGTGGACGCTGCCGGAAACAGGAGTCGGAGGCTACGCGCCGCTTCCGCATTGGGTGCAGGTCACCCTCACTCCCGAGAATCCAAACTTCGCGGCGTGCTGGCGCACCGAGATTCCCGCGACTCTCGCCCACGAACTCCACCACGCGCGGCGCTGGCAGGGGCCCGGGTACGGAATCACGCTGCTAGAAGCGCTCGTCAGCGAAGGGCTGGCCCAACATTTCGAGGCAGAGGAGCGTGGTGAAGCGCCGCCCTACGCACGCTCCTCCACTGACCTCAACTCCCTGTGGACCCGAGCACAGGCGGAACTGGACAGCCCCACCTACGATCACAACGCCTGGTTCTTCGGCTCGGAGGCGGCAGGCCTGCCGCGCTGGACCGGGTACGCCCTCGGCTACGAACTCGTGCGCCGCTTCTTCACGTGGCAAGGCGCCGACGCCGTGACTCACGCTGATACTGCCGCAGAGGAGTTCCGGGGGGCGTGGGGAATCTACGAATAGCTACAGGGAAGAGTCATTCTTAGTTCCTGGGCGGCCCTGCCCGTTCACCCCCTCTGCTCCACAGCTCTACGAGTCCCAACCTCCCCCCTCAAGGGGAGGAGTAAAACGACGGCTTAAGGGTCGTGCGGGATCGGTTCTGCCCGCTTCCGCACCCCACACCCTCAAATCTCCTGCAACGGCCTCTGCGCCAGCCACTCCGGCACTTCATCCGGAGCGTAGGTGTCGAAGGTCAGATGGGCCAGGCTGACGAGCGGGTAACCTTCCAGCGGCCCCTCCTCCTTCCGCCTGTCCACGATGCAGGCGATGGCGACGCATTTCCCACCTGCCGCCTCCGCCGCGCGCACGGCCTTGAGGACGCTGCCGCCCGTCGTGAGCACGTCCTCCACGGCGACGAAGGGTTCACCGGGGGCGAGGGTGAAAGCCTCCCGAAGCTTCATGCCGCCCCGCCCGTCCTTCTCGGCGAAGATGGCGCGGGTGCCCCCCTGCCGGTTCAGGTGGCGGGCGACCTCGTAGGCGAGGACCACGCCGCCCATCGCGGGGCCGACGGTGACCGTGGCATGTACCCCCGCCTTACGTAGCTTCTCCGCTATGCCCTGGCCGATGCGTTCCGTGAGGTGGGGGTACTGGAGCAGGGTGGTGGATTGCAGGAACTTGGGGGAGTGGCGGCCCGAGGCGAGCAGGAAGTGCCCCTCGTGATACGCGCCCGCCTCGCGGTACAGGGCCAGAACGTCCATGCCCGGAGTATCGCACCGCCGCCCGAGCGCGGGACCTCACACAGCGGCCCGGCACGTTCCTTCCCTATCATGGCGCATGGAGTCCCCTGACCATGCGCCCCCCTTTCCCCACGCCCTCGCCCTGCGCTCGCGCCGCCTGCTGCTCGGCATCCCGCTGCGGAGGGTGGCGCGGGAGGCGGGGCTCGACCCCCACCTGCTCGGCGCCGTCGAGCGCGGGGAGTACGACCCCCGCAGTCTCCACGTGCTCGCCCGCCGGGTCCTGGCCCACACGCTCGACGTGGCGTTGTAGGACCGGCCAGCCGGGGGGCGCAGCGTGAATCAGGCCTATGTGGACGCGAGCTGGCACGAACTCCCGGGCGGGCAGGGGGTCGGCGGCTGGGGTCTGGTGCTCCTGCTGCCGGAAGCCCTCCCCGCCCGCTACCAGGGGCAACTCGACGCGCCGGACAACAATGCCGCCGAGCTGCGCGCCGTGCTGGAGGCCGTGCGCCATGCCCCGGCGAACGAGTCGCTGGCGGTGTACACCGACAACGAGGCGGTGATCGCGTCGGTGGGGCGGGGACGGGGACCGCACTCGCTCACCGAACAGGCCCGCGAGGTTCAAGACGAGACGGAGGCGCGCGGCGTTCGGCTGCGGGTGAGTTACGCGCCGCGCACCCGGCGGCACATGCTCGCCGCCCACGACCTCGCCAACGACGCCCGGCGGGGCCTGACGACTCCTGCCGTCGCCGGGCCGCACGCCGACGTGCTCATCGAGCAGCGGCCCAGCAGCCCCGAGGCGCGCGTCAGCCTGCGCCGTCACGGGGAGCGGGTCACGGCGCACGTTCACCTTGAGCCCCTCTCCGCCGTGCCGCCGAGTGCCCAGGCCCTCCTCGCCGCCGTGACGCTGGCCCGCCCCGGCGAGGTGCTGTTCGTCCGGCGCGCGAGCAAGGTGGCGCAGGCCCTCTGGCAGCGGCCCGAGCGTGCCCTCCTCCCAGACGCCCTCGCCCGCTTGCAGGAGGCGCGGCAGACGGCGGACGGGCTGGGGGTACAGGTGCAGTTCCAGAAGACGGGGGAAGGGAGGGGATGAGCGACGAGGCGCGGCCGCCAGAGCAGAGCTGCCCTTCACTCTCCACCCATCACACCTCCGCCCATTCCCCCGGCTCCAGCACCCGCACGTCCACCCCGCGCGCCTGCCCCTCCCGCGCGAAGACCTGTGGGTCGCCGGTCAGGGGCGGGAAGGTCCCGTAGTGCATGGGGACGGCGACGCGGGGGCGCAGCAGCTCCAGCGCGCGGGCGGCCTCCTCCGGCCCCATCGTGTAATGGTCGCCGACCGGCAGCAGGGCGGCGTCGAGGCCACGGTCGCCGATCAGGCGCATGTCGGAAAAGAGGTTGGTGTCGCCCGCGTGGTAGACGCGCACGCCGCCCATCTCGATCACGAGGCCGGTGGGCATCCCCCCGTAGGTGCCGTCAGGGAAGGAGGACGAGTGCCATGCGGGGGTGAAATACACGCTGCCCCACTCGCCGCGCACGGTGCCGCCGATGTTCGCGCCGATGGCGTTCGCGGCGCCGTGCTGGCCCGCGTAGTTCCCGATCTCCGCCGTGCCGATGACGGGTACCCCCGCCCGGCCGAAGTCGAGGGCGTTCCCCCAGTGGTCGCCGTGCGCGTGGCTGATCAGGACGGCGCTGACGTTCCAGCCCAGCGCCTCCTCCAGGGTGACGGGCGACTTGGGGTTCCCCGCGATGAAAGGGTCGATCAGGACGCGGTGCTCGCCGTTCTGAAGCAGGAAGGCGCTCTGGCCGAGGAAGCGAAGCTGGAGGGGCATGACGCCACGCTAAAGGCTCGGGGCCGGGGCCGGACGTGCCCCGGATTTCGACTTCGCTGAGCTTCGGCGGGGGGAGGACTTGACACGGCCGCGTTGCGGGGGAGGTCATTCCCGGCCCCGTATAGTGGACGCGTGCCGCACGGTTGCCCACGCGGGGGAAAGGAGCGCCGGGTCTGCTGCCTTCCCTCGGTTCACTGACCCTTCAGGACGTTCTCGACGTGCTGCTGGTGACGTTCCTGATCTACCAGGGCTACTTGCTGGTGGTGGGCACGCGGGCGGTGAACGTGGTGCGCGGCATCCTCGTCTTCGCGGGGGTGTGGGTGGTCTCGAAGGTGCTGGGCCTCGCCACCCTGAGTTACCTCCTCGACCGGGCGGGGACGGTGGGCCTCTTTGCGCTCGTGGTGCTCTTTCAGCCGGAGCTGCGCGCCGCGCTGGAGCGGGTGGGCCGTCCACGCGGGCGGGACGCCGGGCAGAGCGGGGCGGCCTTGCAGGACCTTGCGCGGGCGATGGAGCGTCTCGCCGAGCGCAAGACGGGGGCGCTGATCGCCATCGAGCGCCGTACCCCGCTCGGCGAGTACGCGGCGACGGGCGTGCGGCTCGACGCGGTGGTGAGCGTGCCCTTTTTGGAGGCCCTCTTTGCCCGCAACGCCCCGCTGCACGACGGGGGCGTGATCATTCAGGAGTCGCGGGTGGTGGCGGCGGGGTGCCTTTTCCCCCTCCAGGCCGCCGACGGCACCTACCGCCGCTACGGCACCCGGCACCGGGCGGCCATCGGGCTGTCCGAACTCACGGACGCCGTGGTGCTGGTCGTGAGCGAGGAACGCGGCTCGATGCGGATCGCGCTGGCGGGCAGGCTGGGCCCGCACCTCAACGGCTCGGAATTGCGCGAACAATTGCGGGCCCTGGTGTATGACCGGCTGGACCTCATCGGGGAGCTGCCGGGCGCGGCGCCCGCGGCCCTGGAGCCCGAGGCCGGCGGCAAGCCCGAGCGGGGCGGCGCGTGAAGGGCCCAGGGGGCGAGCTGCGGCGCTGGCTCGACCCGCGCTACCTGTGGCGGCGGGCGCTGCACAACCTGCCCGCCAAGGTGCTCGCGTTCCTGGTGGCCGTGACCCTGTGGTTCGTGGCGACGAGCGACCGCCGGGCGAACGTGGAGCAGGGCTTCGACGTGCCCCTGACAGTCTCGGACACGACGGGCGGGCGGGGCGAGGGCACCCGCGCCGTGAGCGGCCTGACCCCGGCGACCGTCCGGGTGACGCTGAGCGGGCGGCCCGAGCGGCTCCAGGAGCTGACGGGCGACGACGTGCGGGCGGTGGTGGACGTGACCGGCGTGCCGGAGGGGAGCTTCACCCTGCCCGTGGCGGTGGAACCCCCCACCGGCACAACCCTGCGCGAGCAGCGGCCCCGGCGGGTGCAGGGCTTCGTGGACACCCGGCTGACCCGCAGCCTGCCCGTCACGCTGAGCGTTGCCACCCCCCCCGAGGCGAGCCTGCCGCGTTACGGCGTGAGCCCCGACGGGGCCACCGTGGCCGGACCGGGCCGGGTGGTGCGCGAGGTGGCGCGGCTGGTGAGTACGCCCCTGAGCCTCGCCCCCGGCGACGAGCGCGAGGCGGCCCTGATCGCCCTCGACGCCGGGGGGCAGCCCGTCCCCGGCGTGACGACCAACCCGGCCAGCGTCACGGTGCGCCGCCTTGACACCGGGGAGCTGCCCGTCAAGGCCGTGCGGGTGGTGCTGAGCGACCCGCCCGCCGGCCTGCGCGTCACCTCGGTCAGCGTGCAGCCCAGCAGCGTGCGCCTGATCGCCGCCCCTGAACTCCTCGCCCGGCTGCGCGAGGTGACCGGGGTCGTCGCGTACCGGGAAGGCACCTACACCGCCCCCGTCACCCTGCGCGTCCCGGCAGGAGCCCAGGCGCTCGAGGGCGTCAGCGTGCGCCTCACCGTCGAGCGCCCCACGCCCACGCCCGGGCCAGACGGCGGGCCCCCACCCGCTCCGGCGCCGAACCCCCCCTCCCCCTGAGGTCCAGGCGGCTTCCCCGGGTGGAGAACCCACCCAAAATGGAAGCGCTACCGTCTTTCACGTCAAGATGCGGGGCCCGGGGGGCGGTATACTTCACACATGGTGTGGCGCGGCACTCCAGTGTCCCTATGATTGCCCAATTCCTCGACCTTCAGCACCCGCTGGCCGAACTCGCCGGCTGGGACGAGCGGGTGCGGCTGATGGTGCGCCCCCGGCGGTACGAACACGTGCTGCGGGTGGCCGACCTCGCCTGCCGCATCGCGCGCGCCAACGGGCTCGACGAGGCGCGGGCCTACGCGGCGGGGCTGCTGCACGACCTCGCCCGCGACCTGCCGGACGCCGAGCTGCTGCGGCTGGCCCCCCCCGAGTGCGACATCGACGCCGTGCACCCGCTCGCGCTGCACGGGCGGGCGGCCCGGACCCTGCTCGAACGCTGGGGCTACCGCGACCCCGTGGTGCTGGAGGCGGTCGAGGACCACACGACGGGCCCGCGCGGGGGCAACCCGGTCGCCGACTGCGTGTACGTCGCCGACGTGTCCGAGCCCGGCCGCGGGGTGAACGAGCACATCCGCGACCTCGCGCTGCACGACCTTCCGGCGGCGCTGAGTGGTGCCCTCGTCTCCAAGGTGACCTACCTCCAGGGGCGCGGCATCACGGTGCATCCCCGCACCCTGCGCGCCTACCACGCGCTGCCCTGCGTGCGGCAGGCGCTGGCCGGGGGGCAGGAAGCGCCCCTGTGCCCCGCCCCGGACGGGCCGGCCCTCCGGCCCCCGCGTCGGCGCCGCCCCTCCTCCCACACATGACCTTCGGCCCGGCCACCCGCCGCTCCCGGCTGCGCGCGCTGCAACTCGGGGGGCTGAGCCTCGCCTCCCTCTCGCTGGGGGGCTTCGCGGTGCTCGGCACGCCGGGTGCGTCGCCGCTCCAGGCCACCCCGGTGCGGGGAGGCGTGCCGCACTTCACGCTGCTGCTCGCCGGGCGGGACATCGTGTACTGCGCCTACCGCACGCCCTGCCGGGACCAGGAGCAGCGCACCGGCCTGATCCAGCCCCCCAACACCGATACGCTCATGCTCGTGAAGGTGGACGCCGGGCAGGTCAGCGTGCTCAACATCCCGCGCGACACGAACGTGGGGGAGTTCGACCCCCAGGCGTCCGTCGCCGCGCAGAAGGTGAACAGCCGCTACTGGTCGGGGGGCCCGCAGGCCCTCACCCGCGCGGTGGAGACGATCACGGGCGAACGGGTGGACGCCTACATGATCGTGCGCACCGACTACGTGGCGCGGGTGATCGACGCGCTCGGCGGCCTCGACGTGACCGTGCCCGAGGGCGGCATCGAGTGGGTCGATCAGGCGGCGGGGGTGGACCTGCGCCTCCCGGCGGGGCAGCACCACCTTCAGGGCGAACAGGCCGTCCTCTTCCTGCGGGTGCGCAAGGGGTTCGGCGACGACTACGGGCGCATCGACCACCAGAAGCAGGCCCTGACCCAGCTTGCCGCGCGGCTGCGGTCGCCGCAGGGGCTGGCGGCGCTGCCCACCATCCTGGGCGGCATCGGCAACGGGGTGGAGACGAACGTCGATCCCGGCCTGCTGACCACCCTGCTGCCGCACCTGCCGGACCTGAGGCTTTCGTTCGCCACCCTGCCCACGGGGACGATTGCGGGCACCTTTAACCTCGCGGCGGACCGGGAGGCGCTCGCCCGGGTGTGGGGGCAGGGCACGGGGGCGGGCGCCTCCCGGACGGCGCCGGACGTGGGCGTGCGCGTGGTGGACGCCAGCGGCGCGGGGCTCGGGGCGGGGCTGACGCGGGCGCTGCGGGCGCTGGGGTACACTCGCGTGACGGTGGAGACGGCGCCCCCCAGCCGCGAGGCGAGCCAGGTCCTGACCGGGCAGAGCGTGGAGGCCGCGAACGAGCTCGCGCTCACCCTGGGGTTGCCCCGGCTCCAGGGTGAGCGCTTCCCGGTTTCGGCGGGCGAGGTCGGTATCCTGCTGGGGGCCGACGCCCGCGTCAGCCTCGCCGCCCTCGCCGCCCTCAGCCGGGGCGCGGACCGGCCCCTGCTGAGTCGCGTGCCCACCACGGAGAATCCATGACCTCGACAGCCCACCCAAGCGACCCCACCTTCCACCAGCTCCGCGTCATCGTGGACGCCGCCCGCGAACGCCGCGCCGAGGACGTGGTCGTGCTCGACCTGACCGAGGTCTCCTCCACCCTCGAATACTTCGTGATCTGCACCGCCACCGCCGGGCTGCAACTGGGCGCCGTGCAGGAGAATATCCGCGAGAAGGCCCAGGAGGCGGGACTCCCGCGCCCCAGCGTGGAGGGCCCCAGCGAACGCTGGCTGCTCCTGGCCTTCGGCGGCAGCATCGTCGTCCACATCATGACCCGCGAGGCGCGAGAGTATTACGACCTCGAAGGCCTCTGGAGCGACGCCCACGTGATGAACTTCCCCGAGCAGACGGCGGACCGGACGCTGTGAGGGAGATCGGCCAGCCCCGTCACGCTTTCGCCGAGAGCTGAGGGCTGGCTGCCCCCTCCCCTGACATCCGCCTGACCTCGCGCCCCACAATGAGGGCCATGAGCCATGTGGTCGTGATCGAGGACGAGGGCACCGTGCGGGAGGTGGTGCGCTTTCACCTGGAACGCGCCGGGCTGCGGGTGAGTGTGTTCGACACGGCGCGCGCGGCGGAGGAAGCGCTTTCCGGGGCGGACGCCCTGGTGCTCGACTGGATGCTGCCGGGCGAGAGCGGCCTGGGTCTGCTGCGCCGGTTGCGCGCCGACCCCGAGCGGCGGCGCCTCCCGGTGCTGATGCTCACCGCCCGAGCGGCAGAGGCGGAGCGGGTGGAGGGGCTGGAATCGGGCGCGGACGACTACCTCACCAAGCCCTTTTCGGCGGCCGAACTTGTGGCGCGGGTGCGGGCCCTGCTGAGGCGTTCGCTGCCCGACGCCCCGCAGGTCCTGAGCAACGGCCCGCTCGGGCTGGACCTGGGGGCCGCCGCCGCGCGCCTGGGGGAAGCGAGGCTGCACCTCACCCGCCGCGAGTTCGACCTGCTCGCCTTCCTGACCCGCAACACGGGCCGGGTGTACTCGCGCGCCGAACTTCTCGACCGGGTGTGGGGCGCCGACTTTTTGGGCGGTGAGCGCACGGTGGACCAGCACGTCACCCAACTGCGCGCGCACCTGGGCGACGACCCGGCCCACCCCCGCTTTCTGGAGACCGTGCGCGGCAAGGGCTACCGGATGCGCCCCTGGGCGTCGCCGTGACCTGCGAGCCCGCTCCCCGGTTGGGGGCCTGGATGGACGCCCTGCCCCAGGCCGTGCTGCTTTTCCGCACCGGCGAGGCGGCCCCGCGCGCCCCCACGGTGACCTGGGTGAACGCCGCCGCCGTGCGGCTGTGGGGCGTGCCCCGCGAGCGCGCGGCGGGCCGCCCCCTGCTGGAGGTCGTGCGCCGTCATACCCTGGAGGCGCTCGCCGGTCGCGGCGGCGAACTCGAACTGGAGGCGAGCGGGCGGACCCTGCGCTGCACTGCCGTCCCGCCGGAGGGGGAGGAGGAGGGCGCCCTGATCGTCGAGGACGTGACCGAACTCCGCCGCCGGGAGGCCGAGCTGCGGGAAGCCACGGCCGTCCTCTCGCACGAGTTCCGCACGCCCGTCACCGGGTTGAGAGGCGTGCTGGAGGCGTTGGAGTACGACATGCCCCCCGAACTCGCGCAGAACTTCGTGCGTCAGGGCCTTCAGGAGGTCGAGCGTCTCGCCCGCCTCGTCGAGGACCTCGCGGTCGGTTTCCGGCCCACCCGCGCCCGCACCCTGCCGCTCGCCGACGCCTTCGCCCGTGCCGAGCGCCTGCTCGCTCCCGAGGTCGGATCACGCGGCGCGGGTCTGTCCTTCGGTGAGAGTCACCTCGTGCGCGCCGACCCCGACAAGCTGCTTCAGGTCCTCCTCAACCTGATCGAGAATGCCCTCCGGTACGGTCCCCCCGGCCGCCCCATCGAGGTGCAGACCGCGCGGCAGGGCGCCTGGGTGGAGGTCACCGTCCTCGACCACGGCCCCCCGCTGGAGGACACCGGGGCCCTCTTCCGCGCCCACACCCGGGGCAGGCACGCCACCGGGCAGGGGAGCGGCATGGGGCTGTACATCGTGCGCAGCATCGTTCACGGCTGGGGAGGTCAGGCCTGGACCGAACGCCGGGGTGAGCGCAACGCCTTTTGCTTCACGCTGCCGGGGGTCGCCGGACTCGGGTAGGCCGGACCAACGGAAGGAGAGGGAGCCTTCGTCGCTCCCTCTCCTCATTTCAACGTGTGTTTTAGCGGCGCGGCCCGTCGGTGGGTCCACCCAGCCGGACCTCGGTGCGCTGCCCGCCACCCCGGCCCGCCAGCCCCGCGAGGCCGATCAAGCCGAGCAGGCCCCAGGGAAAGCCCCGGTTGTTGTTCGTGGTGGTGGTCGTCGTGGTATCGGTCGTCCCCGTCGTCGCGGCGTCGGTCGCCGTAGCGTCCGTCGTGCTCGTGTCCGTCGTGGTCGTGTCGGTGGTCGCCGCGTCCGTGCCGGTGGTGTCGGTTCCCGTCGTGTCCGTCCCGGTCGTATCCGTCGTCGTGGTGTCGGTCGTGGTCGTATCCGTGCCCGTGGTGTCCGTCCCGGTCGTGTCCGTCGTCGTGGTGTCGGTCGCGGTCGTGTCCGTCCCGGTGGTGTCGGTCCCCGTCGTGTCCGTCCCCTGAACTTCGTTCCCGGCCGCGCCGTCGCTCTCGGTCTCGGTGGTGATGGCGTCGTTCTGAACGTCCGTGCCCGTGGTATCGGTCCCGGTCGTGTCCGTGCCGGTCGTATCGGTCGCGGTGGTGTCCGTCGTCGTGGTGTCGGTGGTGGCCGCGTCCGTCTGCGCCGTCGCCATCACCGGAGTGGAGACGAGGGCCAGAGCAAGAATCAGGTTGCGCATATTGGGGGTCATTCGGTCCTCCGGCAGGGGCAATTGGGGGGAAGTCGTGGGGCTCAGGTAGGGAAAGGTGGGCTTACTTGCGGTTGTTCCGCAGATCGTCGTCGCCCGTGACCCGCACGTCGCCCGTCTCGTTGACTTCCAGCACCTCGCGGCCCACCGTGTCGGTCACCGTCTGCTGCTCGGTCACGACGCGCTTGCCGACCTCGACCTCCTCGGTGACGAAGGCCTGCTTGCTGACCTGGGCGCGCTCGGCTTCCAACTCCACCCGCACGGTCTCAGTGCCGCTCGACGAGAGCACGTCACCCTGGACCGGCTGAGGGTTGCTGACAGGGTGGCGCTCGATGATCACTTCCTCGCGCTGCACCGGCACGCTCACGGTCTCCTGGTGGGTCTCCACCCGTTTGCCGATCTGCACGCTGCCCGCGCGGTACTTCTCCTTGTTGACCGTCAGACGCTCCTCCAGAAGCTGGAGGCGGTCGGGGGTCTTGAACATCCGGTCCCGGGCTTCGCGGTCGTAAAAGGTGCCCGCCGTACCCGTGGCCGCCGTGCCCATCGCCGCGTCACCCATCGTGGTGCCCGCCACAGCGGTCGTGGTGGTCGTCGAGGTCGTGGTCCCCATCGCCGTGTTCGCGCCACGCAGCACCCGCTCGTCGCTTTCCTCGACGTCGAAGACGTACTCCTCGTTCTCGTCGTAGCGGTGCAGTGAGGAGAGCTGGGTGCCGGTCATGCTGTCGAAGTACACGCCGTCGTTTTCGATCCGCGCGTAGCCGATGGGCACGATCAGCGCGCCGTTGAGGCTGCCGTTGTCGTCGTCGACGAGCAGGTAACGGATCTTGCCGTAGTCGTCGTCGACGAGCACGTCACGGACGGTGCCGATCTGGCTTCCCCCGGCGTAGGCGGTCGCGCCCACCGGGCTGTACATCCCTGAGTCCTGAAAATCCTCGCGGTAGCTGTTGGAGATATCGGACAGACGGTGAAGGTGTGGCATCTTCTTCGCTCCTTGTGGGGTGTGACTTGACTTCGCGGCCATTGTGCGAAATGCAACTTCGTCTTGTCTGAGAAAGTTAAGGTGTAAACTTGAAACTAACGCTGTCTGAAGCCGAGGCCAATGTGCGATTAAAGACGAGCGGTGGCCTTGAGAGGGCTGGACCCGGTTGAGGGGGGCAGCTCGATGAAAACCGCCCCAACACGTCTCAGGCTCCGCTCAGCGGGAGCGGTGGGGCGCGGGAAGTCCGGCGCCCGGCCACCGGCCATCACAGTTCCATGACCCTCCCGCCCCACCGGGGGTGATACGTTCCTGAGAGGAGTCCCCATGCGTGAAGCCCTCGAAACCGACCTGCGCACCGTCCTCAACGGCACCCTGAACATGCTCGGCACCGTCGAGCGGATGTTGCCCATCGCCGGGGACGTGCTGATCCACGCCCAGGCCACCAGGCTGGAGGACGTCCGGGCCATCGACCGTGAGGTGGACGCGCAGGAGGAGAGAATCGAGGCCGAATGCCTGCGGATCATCGCCCTGCACCAGCCTGTCGCCCGCGACCTGCGCCTCGTCGCCCTGATTCTCAAGAGCCTGTCCGACATCGAGCGGATGGGTGACTATGTGGTCCACGTCGCCGCCGACGGGGCCGACCTCGCGCAGGCCCCGACCCTGAAGCGCTACATCAACCTCGCGCGGATGCTCGAACGGCTGGGTGAAATGAGCCAGAATCTGCGCACCGCCATCGCCGACCGCGACGTGACCCGTGCCGAGGCGACGATAGAGATGGACGACGAGGTGGACGAACTGTACGAGCAGATCCAGCGCGAACTCGTCACCTACATGCTCGAAGACCCCCGCAACATGTCCAAGGCCCTGACCCTGATGCGGGTGGGCCGCAGCCTGGAGCGCGTCGGCGACCATATGGAGAACGTGGCCGAGCGGGTGAGGTACTGGGTGACGGGGCAGCGGGAGGCATAGGACAGGGGGAAAGCGGAGGGCCGCCGAACGGGTAGCCCTCTTTCCCTCCGAGTTAGTTCTTCACGTTGTTCAGCAGAGCCCTCACCTGAGCGTCATACTGCACGGCGTCGAATACGAACGGTCCGAAGCCGTCGTAGGACCATTTGCCCCGACGGCGTGGCTGCTCGAAGTCGCTCCAGACGACGTGATCGCCTTTACGGGTCACGCGAGCCCGGAGGGGCCAGCACCCCCACTCGCCGCACTCGCAGACCAACAGGCTCACCGGGTCCTGTGTGGGGGTAACCCACTCACGTCAGTCGTCCTGCGCGTTCCACTCCTTCACGCTGGAATAACTCCCAGCGAGCTTCGGCTCGGGCGTGTGCTCGACCTCCCAGGCCCGTGCCCGCTCGATGAGGTTCACCCGTCTACGAGGACTTCAACCTCTCGACCCTCACCGGCACTGTTGGGAGGCCAACGTAGGCTCAACACGTTCGGCGTCACGTCGACATTCTCCACCAGCAAAATGCCCCCATGACGAATCTTCCATCGGATTTCCTGTGGGGCGCGGCCACGGCGGCCTACCAGATCGAGGGGGCGGTGCGCGAGGGTGGGCGCGGCGCGAGCATCTGGGACACCTTCTCCCACACCCGGGGGCACGTGAAGGGCGGCGACAACGGAGACGTGGCCTGCGACCATTACCACCGTTACCGTGAGGATGTGGCGCTGATGCGGGACCTGGGGCTCACGGCCTACCGCTTCAGCATCGCCTGGCCGCGCATTCAGCCGGAAGGGCGCGGGCGGGCGAACGAGGCGGGCCTCGCCTTCTACGACCGCCTGGTAGACGAGCTGCTGGGGGCGGGCATCCAGCCCTGGGCGACCCTCTACCACTGGGACCTGCCGCAGGCGCTGGAGGACGCGGGCGGCTGGAGAAGTCGCGACACGGCCCACCGCTTCGAGGAGTACGCCTTTCTGGTCGGCGAACGCCTCGCCGACCGGGTGAGCGGCTTCATGACCCTGAACGAACCCGTCGTCGTGTTCCTGCTGGGGCACATCTTCGGCAACCATGCGCCCGGGAAGCGGCTGGGGCTGGCCGGGTTCCCGGTGGCGCACCATCAACTCCTCGGGCACGGGCTGGCGGTGCGGGCGCTGCGCGAGGCGGGGGCGCGGCGGGTCGGCCTCGCCAACAACTATGCCCCGTCGTGGCCCGCGAGCGACCGGGAGACGGACGAACGGGCCGCGGCGCGGCTGGACGCGTGGCGCAACTGGCTGTTCACCGACCCGCTGCTCAGGGGCGAGTATCCCGCAGAGGTGACCGAGCTGCTGTCCGAGCGCGTGCCTGACGTGCTGGAGGCGGTGCGGCCCGGCGACCTGGGCGTCATCGCCGCGCCCCTCGATTTCCTGGGCGTGAACTACTACCAGCCCGACTGGGTGCGCGCCGACCTCTTCTCGCCATTCGGGGGCCACGCGGGGAGCGTCCCGGGGCGCGAGAAGACGGGCTTCGGCTGGTCCGTCGTGCCCGAGGGGCTGACGCAGGCGCTGACCGGACTCAAGGAACGGTACGGGGACGCCTGCCCGCCCCTGTATGTGACGGAGAGCGGGTGCTCTTACCCCGACCGGGTGGACGAGCGGGGGCGCGTGCGCGACGAGGCCCGCATCCGCTACCACGAGGCGCACCTGGAGGCCGTCTGGGAGGCGATGACCCAGGGGGCGGACGTGCGCGGCTACTTCGTGTGGAGCCTGCTCGACAACTTCGAGTGGGCGGAGGGGTACAGCCAGCGCTTCGGCCTCGTCCACGTCGATTTCGAGACGCTGACCCGGACGCCCAAGGACAGTTACTTCTGGTTTCAGGAGTATCTGCGGGGGCGGGGATGAGTGGTCAGGCGTATGGGCCGAGGAGAGGATGTTTCTGACCTTGGGTAGGATCAGAGCGGACGGGCGTTGACAGAGTGGTTGAATGTGGGCGTCCCCGTTGAGGGCTCGTCAGGGTGGCTGGACCCGATGAGCCGGAGGGACGCCCAGTCGTCCGGGTTGCGGCTCAAGGGTTCGAATTCCTTACGTTCCCGTCTGACTTAAGGCGCGCCCGCCACCACAGGCACGCCTTTTTTGTGTCCATCCTCGGCCTACACGCCCTGGCTCTCCTCCGCCCACAGCGCCCGCATCTCCTCGCTGCGCTCCAGCAGTTCGGGGAGGGTGCCCTCGCCCGTGAGGCGCCCGCCCTCCAGGATCAGGATGCGGTCGGCGCGGGTCAGGGCGGCGCGGCGGTGGGAGACGACGAGGCAGGTCGTCCCCTCCTCGCGGAAGAGGCCCTCCCACAGCAGCGCCTCGGTGCGGGCGTCGAGCGCACTCGACACGTCGTCGAACACGAGGAGATCGGCGTGCTGGGCGAGCATCCGGGCGACCGCCGTGCGCTGCACCTGCCCGCCCGAGAGCTTGACGCCGCGCGCCCCGACCTGGGTGTCCAGCCCCCCCGGAAGCCCCGCGAGGTCGGGTTCGAGGACGGCCAGCCGCACGGCTCGCCCCAGCCGCTCCTCGTCCGCGCCCGTCAGCACGTTCTCGCGCAGGGTCTCGGAGAAGAGGCCGGGCAGTTGCGCCGTGTACGCCGCGCGGGGCGGCACGAGGAAGGTGGCGGGGTCGGGCACCTCCTCCCCGTTCCAGAGGATGCGGCCCGCATCAATGGGGACCAGGCCCAGGAGGGCCCGCAGCAGGGTCGTCTTGCCGCTGCCGATGCGCCCGGTGACGACCACGAACTCGCCCCGGCGCACGGTGAAGCTCACGTCGGTGACGCCCAAGCCGCTGGCGTGGTGGGCGGTCAACGCTTCGACGCTCAGCTCGCGCAGGGGAAGGGGCCGGGGCGCGGGGAGCGGGGCGGGCGGGTCCTCGTGGAGGTAGGTGGGGTGGTGGGCGACGGGGGTGCCGGGGGGCGCATCCTGCAAGAGGCGCTCCATGCGGTCGTAGCTGACCCCGGTGCGGCGGTGGCGGGCGATGGCGTCGCCGAAAAAGCCCATGCTGCCGGTCAGGCGCGGCAGCAGGCCGATGAAGAGCACGAAGTCGGCCACGTCCATCGTGCCGCCGCGCACCCGGCTCGCGCCGAGGAGGAGCACCAGCCCGACCGCCACGTTCACCATGTTGGTGTTCACGCCCCGAATCAGCTCGGTGAGGAGCACGTCGCGCAGGGCGGCGCGGCGGCGGACCTCTCCCAGCGCGGCAAGGTGCGCGACCATCCCCCCCTCGCGGGCGGCGAGCTTGACCGCCGAGACGGCCCCGAAGCTCTCGCCGATGAAGTCGGTCACCCGGGCGGTCGCCTCGCGCAGGCGGCGGCGGTAGGCGCGGATGACGGGCGAGAGGCGCTGCACGAAGACGACCATCAGGAGCAGCGGCGCGCACACGAGCGCGGTGATCAGGGGATCCACTCGGCTCATCAGGACGACGGCGATCACCGAGTAGGCGACGAAGCCCACCCCGTCCACCCAGACCTCGGTGTAGGCGGCCACGTCGTCCACGTCGTCGCGGAAGCGGCTGACCGCCTCGGCGGGCGTGTCGGGCAGGCGGCGCGAGCCCCGCGCGGTGAGGAGGTAGCCCAGCAGGTTGCGCCGCACGAGCGCGTCGAGGGTGTACCACAACTCGATCCAGACCCGGAACCCCCCGTAGAAGATGCCGAAACGGCTGACCCGCACGAACGCGAACCACCCGACCGCCACCCACGCCGCCGCCAGGGCCGTTCCGATGGCCTCGCCGCCCGCCCGCAGCCGCTCGGCCTCCTCCAACTCCCGGAACACGTCGCTCACCGCCACTGTGAGCAGGGCGGGCGCGATCCGCACCAGCGTCCACAGGATCAGGTTGACCGCGAAGAGCCACGGGCGGTAGGCGAAGAGCCGACCGGAGAGGGCGAGGGTGCGGTCCTGGGCGGCGGGGGGCGGGGAGGTGGTCATGGGAGGCTCCGAGGGAAGGCTGTAGGGTGTGGGTTGTAGGTCGTAGGAACAAAAACAGCGATTCGGGATGCACGGGCTTTTCCCCACAACCCCCTCACGCCAGCACCCCTTCCACCTCGGCCCCGTCCAGCCCGGCCCGCAGCAGCCCCGCGTAGTGGCTTCCGGGATCGCGGGCCAGCAGGGCGCGGGGGCCGTCCTCCAGCACCCGGCCCTCCCCCAGGACGAGGATGCGGTCGGCACGGGCCACCGTCTCCAGGCGGTGCGCGATCACGATGGCGGTGCGCCCGGTCAGCAGCCGGGTCATCGCCCGGGTGAGCTGCGTTTCGGTGGCGGGGTCGAGGCGGCTGCTGGGCTCGTCGAGGATGACGACGGCAGGGTCGCGCAGCATCACCCGCGCGAAGGCGAGGAGCTGGGCCTGCCCCGCGCTGAGGCTCCCGGTGGGGAGGGGGGTGCGGACGCCCTCGGGGAGGCGGGCGAGCCACTCTCCCAGCCCCACCTCGCGCAGGGCGGCCTCCACCCGCCCGTCGGGCACCTCCGGGTCGAAGAAGCTGAGGTTGTCGCGCACGCTGGCCTGGAAAAGTTGCACGTCCTGGGTGACGACGGCGACGCGGGTTCGCAAGCTCTCCAGCCGCACCTCGCGGGTGTCGAGGCCGCCCAAACGCACATGTCCGGTGGTCGGGTCGAACAGGCGCGAGACCAGCCGCGTGAGGCTCGTCTTGCCGCTCCCGGTGCGCCCCAGGAGGCCGAGGGTCTGCCCGGCGGGGAGGTGGAAGCTCACGCCCTGCAAGACGGGCCGGGCGGTGGGGTCCCCCGGCACGTAGCTGAAGGTCACGTCCTCGAAGGTCAGGTCGAGGGGGCCGAATGGGAGATCACGCGGTCCCTCCGGCAGGGCGGACTGAAGCCCCAGCAATTCGCCCACGCGCACGAGGCTGGCCCCCGCCTTTTGCAGGTCCTGAAGCTGCTGGGTGAGCTGGTCGATGGGTTCTTCCACCATGCTCATGTACTGGTAGAGGAGAAAGGCCGTGCCCAGCGTGATCGCCCCCGCCGCGTACAAGCCGACCGCCGCGCCGAGCACGCCCACGTACCCGACGGCAAAGAGGGCCATGCTGACCTGCCACACGATGCTGCGGCGCCGCCACGACCACGTGCTGCGCCCGAAGAACTCGCGCTGCACCCGCAGGAAGCCGCGCAGGTGGTGTTCGCCCGCCCCCAGCGCGCGCACGTCCTCCAGGCCCGCCAGCCGCTCCTCCACGTAGCCGAAGAGCCGGGCGCTGCTCTCGCGCTCCAGCCGGGTGGGCTCGACCCCCGCCCGCCGGGTGCGGTTCAGGGCGAGGAGCGTCACGGCGGCGAAGACGGCCACGCCCAGCCCGACCCGCCAGTCCTCCAGGAAGAACATCACGAGGGCGCCCGCGAGGAGCAGGGCCGCGCCGAACACGCGCACCGCGAACTGGGAGAAGAAGTTGCTCAGGGCCGTCACGTCCCCGTCGATGCGCTCGATCATCTCGCCGGGGGTGCGTTCCTGGTGCTCGCGCAGGTCGAGGGAGAGGAGGTGGCGCATCAGGTCCGCGCGCAATCTATTGGTGGCCGTCCACCCCACCTGCGCCCCCACGTACGTCGCCCCCGCCGTGAGGAGTTGTACCCCCACGCCGAGCGCGATGTAGGCCCCCGCCAGCCGCGCGAGGAGGCCCACGTCGGCCCCCGCACCCAACTTCGCCCCGTCCACGAATTGCCGGAGCAGTTGCGGCAACAGCAGGTTCAGGCCCGTGCCCGTCAGCAGCAGGGCGGCGAGGGCGGCCACCTGCCCGCGCAGCGGCCCCAGGTACTCGCGCAGCACCCGCGCGGCCCCGGAGCGCGGTGGAGACGGAAGGGTCGAGGAGGGGCCGGGCGCACCTTGCATCCCTTCAGGCTAGAGCAATGGGGAGAGGGGCGGCATCCGCCGAGTGGCGCAGTCCGGGAGCTTCAGGTCAGGCCGAACAAGACGGCACCGACCTCCGGCCAGTCCCTCGCCCCCTGCGCCCCAAGGTCCGCCAGCAGACCCGCCCACTCGTCCGGGTAATACAGCAGGGCGCGGGCGGTCGCCTCCCGCACGTCGTCGGGGGTGAGCCCCAAGGCGGCGCTCCAGGCACGGCGGGCGGCGGGATCGCGGCGAAACTGGTTCACGGCGGGCGAGATGAGGTCGTGGGTCGGGGGGCCGAGGCGGGCGTCGCTCCAGTCGATCAGGGCGGTCAAGGTCACCCGTCCATCTCGCTCCTCGCACAGCAGGTTCAGGAAGTTCAGGTCGCCGTGCAGCAGGGCGTGAGGGCGGGCGAACCCCGGCCCGGCGCGGAAGACGCCTTCCAGAAAAGCCGCCGCACCCTCCCTCAAAACGGGTGGGGCCCGCAGCTCGCGCGGCAGTTCGAGGCCCTGAACGAGCAGCAGACCCGGCCAGTCGAAGTGCAGCTCGGCGGCGGCAGCGGGGTCAAGTTGGACCGCGTGGACCTCGCGCAGGAGTGCCGCCTGCTCCTCCGCCAACCGTGCCCGCTCGGCTCCGGGCAGGTCCCACCAGACCTCGCGCAGGGGGCGACCGGGCAGCCGGGCCGTGACGACGTAGCGCCAGGCCCCGAGTTCACCGGACGCGACGACCTCCGGCGTGGGCAGCGACAACCGGCCCCGTACCAGCCGCAACGCCGCCGCCTCGCGCCGCGCGTCCCCGGACCACAGGGGCGGCACGAGCTTCACGGCCACGTCAGCGAGGGCGAAGACCGCGTTCTTGCCGAGGGGGAAGCGGCGGAACTCGCCCGGCGGCAGGGCGTGGCGGGCGCGCACCTCCTCCAGCGCCGACTTCCAGGGGGCGAGGGGCTGGGTATGCAGAGCCACAAACGCCTCGTAGGAGACGGATTCAGGAAGGGCGGACATGGCTGGAGTGTGCCGTGCCCGCCCTCCCCCATGCCTCGGCCTGAAGGCTTATCCAGCCTTGTCCTTTTACAGCGCCGCGATCTTGCCCAGCACCACTTCCGGCCTCACCGTGTACTCGCTCGTCTTGGCCTCCACATGCTCGAAGCGCACGACGCCCGCCCGGTCGATCAGGAAGACAGCCCGCCCGCTGATGCCGCGCTCGTCGATGGCGACCCCGTACTGCCGGGCGACCGCGAGGTTCATGTCGGCGAGGAGCGGCACCTCGATGCCGTACTCGGCGGCCCAGGCCTTGTGGGCGTACACGCTGTCGCGGTTGACCCCCAGGACCACGGCGCCCACCTCGGCGAAGTCGTCCTGGCGCCCGGAATACTCGGGCAGTTGCATGGAGCACACCGGGCTGAAGTCGAGGGGATAGAACACCAGGACCACGTGCCTGTGCCCGCGGTAACTGCTCAGGGTCACCGGCTCGCCGCCCGTGGAGGGGAGCGTGAAATCGGGCGCGGGCTGACCGAGAAGGCTCATGGCGAGAGTGTAGCGGCCCCCGCTCGGCGCGAACTGTGGACGGGGTGGGCGAGGGCTAGGGGGGCTTTCCCGGAAAGGACCTCCCCCTCCCCCCACCCCAACGAAGCGTGAAGGTCCCTGCCCCTTGCACCGCGTCCCAGTTCACGGCCCCGCCGGACGGGGGGGGATAGCCTGACTGCGTACCGTCCCCACCCTGCACCACCTCGCCGGGACGGCAAGGAGCCTTGTCATGGCCGACATCATGCCCCCCAACATGTTGAACGAACGCCCGCGGACCCCCGCCGGGCTGCTGAGCAACGCGGAAAAAGACCGTCTGATCGAACGCGGCTTCCTCGGGCTGTACCGCTGGTACACGGCGCGCAGCCAGGAGACGCGCAACTGGAACCCCGACCAGAGCTTCGACTGGCGGGCGATGAGCAAGACCCTCCCGCCCGAGATCGTGACCGTGATGCAGGGCTTTTTCGCGGTCGAGCAGTACGCGCCCGACTTCACGAGCAGCCTGCTGCACCTCGTCCGCCGCTCACACGGCCGCAGCCACTTCCAGCTCCGCTGGGGCAGCGAGGAGGAAAAGCACGCCGACGCCTGGGAAAACGCCGTGCTCTTTTCCGAGCAGCGCAGCCCCGAGTGGATCGCCGAGTACAAGCACCGCCTGAAGTCGCAGACGTGGGAGCTGCCCTTTCCCGACGCGATTCACAACCTCGTGTACACCGTGTTTCAGGAGCGGGCCACCCAGCTCAACTACCTGAACATGATGAAGATCGCCCAGGGCAAGAGCGAGAAGCCGCACCTCGCGGGCATCTCGGACCCGGTGCTCGCCAAGGTCGCGCAGACCATCGCGGTGGACGAGGCGGCGCACTACAACTTCTTCCTTGAGGGCGTGCGGATGTACCTCTACTACTACCCCGAGCGCACGCTCGACGCCATCAAGAACGTGATCGGGCAGTTCTCGATGCCCGCCGCGCAGCTCGTCCCCGACTGGCAGGAGTTCTCGGAGACGGTCTACCGGGCCGGAATCTACGGCCCGCGCGACTTCAACCGCGACGTGATGCAGGTCGCCTTCCGCAACCTCGGCATCGAGAGCCGCAAGGCGCTGGAGGAGGGCATCAAGAAGACGCGCGAGGTGCCCGATTTCGAGGGCGGCAACTTCAAGACGACCGCCATCTTCGACACCTTCGACTACGGTCAGGTCGAGGGCGACGTGCGCCGCCTCCACGTCAAGATTCAGGACTACGAGAAGGGCTTCGGCATGGACCGGCTCGACCCCACCGTTTTCGTGGAAAACCCCGCCGTGCCGAAAAAGGGCGGGCAGGCGGCGGACGACTGAGGGAGCGCGGCCAGTCGCCAGCAACCAGCAAAACGGGAGGGCTCCTGCTTCGGCGGGGGCCGTTTCTCTTTGGTTCGGGGAGGCCCGGGGCCTGGTTTCCCTCACGGGCCTCCCGAAGCCCGCCCCGACCTCCGCCCGGTAGGCTGGGCCCGATGCGTGCCCTCGAAGTCTTCACGGTGTTCCTGCGGCTGGGACTGACAAGCTTCGGGGGGCCGGTGGCGCACCTGGGCTACTTCCGCGCGGAGCTGGTGACGCGGCGCGGCTGGCTGAGCGAGGCGGGGTACGCGGACGTGGTGGCGCTCGCCCAGTTTTTGCCGGGACCCGCGAGCAGCCAGACGGGGATGGCCGTGGGCCTGCTGCGGGCCGGGTGGGCGGGGATGCTCGCCGCGTGGGCGGGTTTTACCCTGCCGAGCGCCCTGCTGATGTTCGCCTTCGCGCGCGGGGTGGCGGGCGCGGGCAGCCTGGGAGACGCGGGGTGGCTCGCGGGGCTCAAGGTCGCGGCGGTCGCCGTCGTCGCGCAGGCGGTGGCGGGGATGTGGGGAAGCCTCGTGACCGACCGGCGGCGGGCTGGGCTGGCGCTGGGGGTGGCGGCGGCACTCGTGCTCGTGCCGGGGGCACCCGCGCAGGTGGGGGCGCTCGTGGCGTGTGCGGTGGTGGGGTGGCGCTTCCTTCCGGCGGGCACGGGGGGAGGGGGCAGCCTGCCGCGCGTGCCCGTCCCGCGCCGGGTGGGGGCGGCGCTGCTGCTCGCCTGCGCGGGACTGCTCCTGCTCCCCCTCCTCGCGCCGCTGGGGGCCGGGTGGGCGCTCGCGGACGCGACCTTCCGGGCGGGGGCGCTGGTCTTCGGCGGGGGGCACGTCGTGCTGCCGCTGCTGGAGACGGGCCTCGTGCCCCGCTTCCTGACCCACGAGACCTTCGTCGCGGGGTACGGGGCGGCGAACGCGGTGCCGGGGCCGCTTTTCACCTTCGCCACCTACCTCGGCGCGGCGCAGACGGCGATTCCGGCCTGGGCCGGGGCGGTCATCGCCACCCTCGGTGTCTTCCTGCCCGGCGCGCTGCTGATGGCGGGCACCCTCCCCTTCTGGGCGACGCTGGCCGCCCGGCCCGCCGCACGCTCGGCCCTGGCTGGCCTGAATGCCGGGGTGGTGGGGGTGCTCCTCGCCGCGCTGTACGATCCGGTCTTCACTTCCGGCGTCCGTGGCCCGCGTGAGCTGGCCCTGGCCCTGCTCGCCTACGCGGGACTGACGGCGGGGCGGCTTCCGGCCTGGGCGGTCGTCGGGGCCTGCGCCGGGCTGGGGTGGGTGGGGCTGTGACCCGGCCCTCCTCTCAGCGGGCGGCCAGAGCCTCTTCCTCCAGCCCGTAAAGCTGGAGAAACCGCTCCACCCGCGCCGCCAGGGTGGGCAGGGGCGCGACCTCGCCGCACACCCAGTCGGGCCGGTAGTTGCGGCACACTCCGGGCCGCGCCGCGTACACGGCACACAGACAGTCCGGCCCCAGGTGGACGCACGTCACCCCCAGCGGCTTGCCGAGCGCGTGGATGTCGGGCGCCGCGCAGCACGCCCCACACGCCGTGCACTCCCGCACGAGCGCGGAGCGGGGCGGGAGGTCGGGGGGCGCGGCGAAGGGGTCCATAGGGAGGCAGCAAGGAGGTTACCCCCCTGACGCGGGCCGCTGTGTGACCTGACCTCGGGCGGGGTCGGTCGCCTCCCACACCTCTACCGGAAGGCGCGCGCCGCCGCCAGCAGGGCGTCGTTCTCGGCGGGGGTGCCGATGCCCACCCGCAGGCAGCCCTGGAGGCCCGGCAACCTGTCCTGACGGCGGACCACGATCCCGCGCGCGAGGAGGTGACGGTACGCGGCGTCCGCGTCCGGCGTCCGCAGCAGGAAGAAGTTGGCCTGGCTCGGGTGGGCCCGCCAGACGGGGTGCCCCTCCAGCGCGGCGAGCACGCGGGCCCGCTCGGCGACGACCTCGCGGGCGCGGTCCTCCACGTACCCGGGGTGTTCGAGCGCGACCTCCAGCGCCGCCTGGGCGAGCGTGCCCACATTGAAGGCGGAGACGAGCTTCTGCACGTGCGCGGCCAGCGTGGGCGTGCCGAGCGCGTAGCCCAGCCGCACACCCGCCAGCCCCCACGCCTTGCTGAAGGTCCGCAGGCCGATCCGGTTGCCGCCCGCCCGGACCAGCCCCCGGTAGTCCGTGCCGCTGAACTGGTGGTACGCCTCGTCGAGGACGACGACCCACTTATCCGCCGCCCCCACGACCTCGCGCACGGCGGCCTCCGGGTCGGCGTGGCCGGTCGGCGCGTGGGGCTGGGTGACGTACAGGACGCCCGGGGGGTTCTCGCGCAAGGCGGCCTTGAGCCCTTCCACGGGCAGCGAGAAGTCGGCGTTGAGC
Source organism: Deinococcus aestuarii (assembly GCF_018863415.1). Lineage (NCBI taxonomy): Bacteria > Thermotogati > Deinococcota > Deinococci > Deinococcales > Deinococcaceae > Deinococcus > Deinococcus aestuarii. Next base: position 109,404 of record NZ_JAHKSN010000010.1, read on the forward strand.
GGCACCTGCACGAGCCGCGCGCCGAGAAGCTGCGCCTCCAGGGTGTACACGCTGAAGGTGGGGCTGACCGTCAAGACCGTCTGCCCGATCCCCGCGAGTTCGGTGAGGAGCTTGATGAGGACGTTGCTCCCCGGCGTGACGACCACGCCCTCCGGGTCCCAGCCCTCGAAGGCGGCGACGCGCTCCCGCAGGGTGTCCGCGTGCAGGTCGGGGTAACGGTTCCAGGGCCGGGCGAGCATCCGCTCGGCGGCGAGGGCCTTGAGTCCCTCGGGGAAATCGTAGGGGCTCTCGTTCTGGTCGAGTTTGACGGGCACGTCGACCGGCGTGAAGGGATAGGCGGGCACGGCGCGCACGGCGTCGCGCACCCCTGCCGGGTCGCCCGTGCGGGAGAGGGGTTCGGAGGTCATGGGGTTCATTCTCCCACCCCTGCCCCGCCGCGCGTCTACCCAGGCCAAACGGACGTTCGTTCCCCCGCGTGGTAGCCTGCCCCAACCGCGCCCCGCGCGCCCTTCCCGCCCATGACCGACCTGCCCGCCGACCCGCCCACCCCCGCCCGGACCCGCCGGGAGCAGATTCACGACGTGGCGATCCGCCTCTTTTCCGAGCGCGGGTACCACGCGACGAGCATGCGCGACCTCGCCGGGGAGCTGGGGATGCAGGGGGGCAGCCTCTACGCCCACATCAGCGGCAAGGAGGAACTGCTGATCGAGATCGTCAACCGGGCGGCGCGGCAGTTCGACGCGGCCCTCTTCCCGCTGCGGGATGAGGCCCTTCCTGCCGAGGCCAAGCTGCGCGAGGCGATGTACCGCCACCTGCGGGTGGTCGCCGACAACATGGAGAGCGCGACCGTGTTCTTCCACGAGTGGAAGCACCTCTCGCCCGCCGCGTACCGCCACGTCACCGACTGGCGCGACACCATCGACACCTTTTACCGTGACCTCGTGCGGCAGGGCGTCGGCGAGGGGGTGCTCCGCGCCGACCTCGACGTGAGGATGGCCGCCAACCTGATCCTCTCCGCCGTGAACTGGGCGTATACCTGGTACCGCCCCGGCGGCCCCCTCTCGCCGCGCGACGTGGCGGAGGGCTATGCCGACATGCTGCTCGGCGGCCTGCGCGCCGGGAAGGGAGAGGGTGCGTGAGTTTCCCCACCGTCACCGTCCGCATCCGCGACGCGCTGCGTTACGCCCAGGGCCGCGCCGAGAAAGTGAGCCGTACCCAGCAGCTCGAACTCGACCCCAACCTCTTCATCCGCATCGCGCCGGGGGGCCGCCGCTTCCTCCTCTTCTGCCTGGAGGGCGAGCCCGACCACGCCACCGCCCGCGCCGTCGCGGAGGCGCTGGGCCTGAAAGACCCCCGGTACGGCTGGCACCAGGGCGCGACCCTCCGCTCGCTGACGGTGGTGGAGGAGGGAGCGGACCCAGGCCCCGACCTGAACTCCCATCTTTCCCCCGAAGCTGACGGGGAGATGAGCTGAGAGCCCTCCCGGCGGCGCCTCTTCCCTTCACCCCGGCAGGACGGGCACGACTACAGTGACCCGTATGCGAAAACTCCTCTTGCTGGGGCTGCCCCTCGTCATCGCCGCTTGCAGCACGGTCGGCGTGCCCGATGGGGACGTGACGGGCGACATCACGGGCGCCCCGACGAACCAGGGCACCATCCGGCTGGCCCTGCTCGGCCTGACCTTCGGCGGCGCCGTCAACGAGAGCGTGGAACAGTTCGCCGTGACCCCCACCGACCGGGGTGTGTACGCCCTCAGCCTGCCCGCCTCCCCCCGTGACGGAGGGTACGAGGTCATCGCCTACGCCGACCGCGACGGCAACGGCAGCTACGACCCGGGCGAGACGCGCACCCAGTCGAGTGGCAAGGTTCTCGCCTACACCACCAGCAACTTCGTCGGCAACGTGACGGGGCTGAGCAAGGGCTGGAACTTCGTGCAAGACGGCAGGCTCGTCAAGAGCGGCACGCCCTTCAACAACTACGACCTGAGCTTCTGACCTCCGGGACCAAACACGGGAGCCGTCTCCAGGGTGGGGCGGCTCCCGTTCCCTCTGGCCTCAGTTCGCCGGGTTGGTGCCTTCACCCCTGGTAGGGTGACGACGTGGCTCCGCTCGAACTCCCGCTCCAGGTCGTTCATAACCGGCCTTTTGTGCGGTTGGACTACCACTCCGGCTTGAGCAGACGTGCGGGCATAGGGACTCTCCTCGACACGGGTGGAGGGGCGGTGTTGCTGGGGCGGCGGCTGCGTGAAGAATTGGGCTTGCCATCCACAGGTGCCCCGGTTCAGGAAGACGGAGGCTGGATCACCCCTCCTGCTCCCCCTGAGGTGACCGTTCAGGGACGCCCCCTCTCACTTGACGGCTGCCAAGTCTTCGGGGTGGAGCACGACCGGATCGCCCCGGCGGCCTTCGATGCCCCCGCGTTTCTCCCCGCCAGGTTTTTCAGGCAGCACAGCGTGACCTTCGATTACCCAGGCCGAACGCTTCTGGACCAGCCGGGCACCCTTGCCGCAGACGCCTCTTTTCCTGCCGACGTGCATAGCGAGACGGTGATCGCGGCGGGGGCGAAGGAGGTGCCTGGCCTGAACGGCCCGATCTTACCTGCTCAGGAGGAGGGCACCGGGCTGGAATAGGGGCAGTTCCGGGAGAGGGCCGTCTCTCAGCCGCACCTGACGAGCAAGGCTACAATCATCTGTATGGGCAGAACCGTCCTGCTGGTCCTACCGACGGTGCTGGCGTCGTGCGGCCTCCTGGGCATACCGACCGGCCACGACGTCATGGGCACCCTGTCGGGTACAGCCCCGGGTGGTGGCGACGTGCGGCTCGCTTTCGTGGGTCTCTCCCTCGATGAGACGGTGAACCCCGATGTGCCGCAGATCGATATTTCCCTGGAAGACGGGGGCAACTTCGGAGTCGATTTCCCAACCAATCCTGCCTGGAAGGTCTATCAGGTGATCGGCTACGTGGACAGCCATGCCAATCGGAAGTATGACGCGGGCGAGCCGCGGACACGGAACAACAACAAATACCTCGTCTACAGCCGTGGCGGGACGACCGATCTCCTCTCCGGGCTCCGGGCAGGCTGGAATCTGGTGACCTACCCCTACACGCCCGGAAGTGTCACGCAGCCGAAACGGGTCACCGGGTACGACCTGAGCTGGTGAAGATCACGCGAAAAAGAGGGGCGGTCGGCCTTCCCGGCCCCGCCCCTCCTCGCCTCCGCCCTCAGTTCGCCGGGTTCGAGCCCTCGAAGGTCTGCTTGAACTTCTGGAGGTCCTCGGCGATCTGCTGGCTGGGCTCCTCGCCGAAGAGCTTGGCGACGGCCGCGCCCAGCGCCCCGGCGGGCGGGCGGTAGGAGAGAGCGACGTGGACGCGGGTGCCGCCGTTCGGGAGGTTCTCGAACTGGACGCTGCCCGCGTTGTCCACGGTGGCGCCGGGCAGGCTGTGCCAGCCGATGCGCTCGCCGGGCTTGTCGTTGACGATCTCGGCCTCCCACTCGACGTGGGTGCCCAGCGGCGCCTTGGCGACCCAGCGGCTGCGGCGCTCGTCGAGGACGGTGACGGTCTCCAGGTGACTCATGATGCTGGGCAGGTTGTCCAGCTTGCGCCAGTAGTCGTACACCTGCTGGGCGGGGCGGTCGATGACCACGCTGTGCTCCACGAAGATCGGCTTGGCCGCCGCCGTGTTGCCGCTCAGGCCCGCCGCCGCCATCACCGGGTCGTTGCCGGTCGCCGCGCGGTAGGCGAGGTAGCCGCCCACCGCCGCCATACCCAGGCCCAGGATGCCGCGCCGACGCAGGCCCATCAGCAGCAGGGCGCCGCCCGCCGCCCCGCTGATCAGGCGGCCCTGGTCCATGCTGTTCCCCTGCTCACCGCTGTTCGTATTCGTCATGAAGGGTTCCTCCGCTCCGGGCAGTCTAGGGGGTGTTCTCATGGACCCGGTGAATGCTTCCCCAAGTCACCGTAAAGAGCCCCCGGCCCGCATAGGCTCGCGGGCCGGGGGGCTCGGAGGGGGCTCAGCCGTTCTCGTTCCGGTCGTCGCCGCTCGCCCCGATGATCCCGGCGTCCCGCCCCTCGCCGGTGGGCTTGAGCATCCCGCTGTTGTCCATCTGTCGGGCGGGGTCGCTCTGCTCGTCCGCGGGCAGGGCGCCCTCCTGCCCCGAGTCCGCGTGGCTCTCCGTGATGGCTCCGGTGGCCTCGCGGTCGGCCCCCGTCACCGGGCTGCCGGGCACCCCGGGGCCGAGGTTGGTGTTCGCGTCGGGGGCGTTGTCGCCAGCACCCATGTACGACTCGTTGGTCTCACCGGCGCCCTTGTTGCGTTCGTCCATAAGGAAACCTCCTGGGTGGTCGGGCCGTGCGTCTGGAAAGGCCATGCTCCCCGGGCCGGGTGCGGGGCGGATGTGCCCGCCTTGAGGGCCCCCTCACGCTCGCCCGCCCCGGCTGGCCGCGCTAGGCTGGCGGGCGTGAGCCGATCCGTCTCCTCCCGCGCGCCGCAGATCGGTCGTCTCGACGCCCTCTCGCTGGGGGCGATCCTCGTCACCCTGGTGTTCTGGGCGTCGGCCTTCGCGGGCATCCGGGCCGGACTGGAGGCGTTCACACCGGGGCACCTCACGCTCTACCGCTTTCTGGTGGCGGGGGCGGCCCTGATCGTGTACGCCGTGGTCGCGCGCATCCCCGTGCCGCCCGCGCGGGACCTCGGGCAGATCTTCGTGCTCAGCCTCGCGGGAATCACTCTCTATCACCTGCTGCTGAATATCGGCGAACTCAGCGTGCCCGCCGGGACGGCCAGCCTGATCGTCGCGGCGGGGCCCGTCATCACGGCGCTCCTCGCCACGCGCTTCGCGGGGGAGCGGCTGAACACGCTGGGGTGGCTGGGCACCGGGATCAGCCTGGGCGGCGTGGCTCTGATCGTGCTCGGGCGCGGCGAGAGCGTGGAGTTCACGCGCGGGGCGCTGTTGATCCTGGCGGCGGCCTTTTTCACCAGCCTGTATTTCGTGTTTCAGCGGCCCCTCTTGAGACGGATGAATCCCCTGCACTTCACGGTCTGGAGCCTGCTGCTGGGGACCCTGCCCCTGCTCGCCTTCCTGCCGGGCTTCGGGGCACAGCTCGCGGCGGCTCCGCTCCCGGCCCACCTCGCGGTGATCTACCTGGGGCTCTTCCCGTCGGTGGTCGGCTACCTGACGTGGACCTTCGCCCTCTCGCGGGTCGGCGCCAGCACGACGACCTCCTTCCTGTACGTCAGCCCGGTGCTCGCCATTCTGATCGGGTGGCTGTGGCTGGGGGAGGTGCCGGGCGCGGTCAGCCTGGTCGGCGGTCTGATCGCGGTGGCGGGCGTCATCCTCGTGAACACGCGGGGGAGGCCCGCCCCATGACCGGCACCCACGAACGCGGCCAGGTGGAGCTCCCCCGGCAGGACCCCTCCATCGCCATCCGGCTGGACGGCGTGACCATGCGGCTGGGCGGGCTGACGATCCTCGATGGCGTCTCGCTGACGGTCCCGCACGGCGAGTTCCTGGCGGTGATCGGCCCCAGCGGCGAGGGCAAGAGCACCCTGCTGCGGGTGCTGGCGGGGCTGCTCAGGCCCCAGGCGGGCACGGTGGAGGTCGCCTCGCCGCCCGCGCTGATGTTTCAGGACGACCGCCTGCTGCCGTGGCGCACCGCCCTGCGGAACGTGCGGCTGCCGCGAGACCTCGGGGCGGGGGGCGGCCTGGAGCCGGGGGAGGCGCTGCACCTCGTCGGCCTGGATCACTACGCGGCCTACTTCCCGGGGCAGCTCTCGGGCGGGATGCGGGCGCGGGTGGCGCTCGCCCGCGCGCTCGCCCAGAGCGGCGACGTGCTGCTCCTCGACGAGCCCTTCGCGGCGCTCGACGCCCTCGTGCGCGAGCGCTTCAACGCCGAGCTGCGCCACCTCCACGACAAGACGGGGCGCACGACGGTCCTCGTGACCCACTCCATCCGGGAGGCCGCCACCCTCGCCGACCGGGTGGCCGTGCTGCGCGCGGGGCGGATCGTGGAGATTCTGGACACCCGGCAAAAGACCCACGCCCCGGCGGCGAGCCCGGTCGAGGCCCACCTGCGCGCCCTGCTCGGCGCCGGGAACAGCACGCGGCTCGTCGTGGCCCCCAAGGGCCGGATGCGCCTGGGCTGGCTCGCCCCCATCGCCGCGCTGCTCGTGGGGCTGGGGCTGTGGGAGCTGGGAGCACGGCTGCTCAATCAGCCCTTCCTCCTCCCCGGCCCCGGGCAGGTCTGGGCGGAGTTCGCCAAGACACCGGGCGAGTTCGTGGCCTTCACCTGGGCGACGGCGCGGGTGGCCCTGCTCGGGGCGCTGCTGGGCAGCCTCGCCGGGGCGCTGATCGGCTATCCGCTCGGCAAGTCCCGCGCGCTCGAACGCTTCCTGAGCCCCTTCGTGGTCGCCTCGCAGAGCACACCCATCGTGGTGCTCGCGCCGCTGCTGATCACGTGGTTCGGCTTCGGGGCGGTGCCCGCCGTGCTCGTGAGTGCCCTGAGCGCCCTCTACCCCGTCATGGTCGCCACCATCGTGGGGGTGCGGGAGGTTCGGCCCACCGACCACGAACTGTTCTCGACCCTGCGCGCGGGTCCCTGGCAGCGGCTGACCCGCCTCGAACTGCCCTCTGCCCTGCCCGTCATGCTCGGCGGGCTGCGGCTGGCGCTGAGTCTCGCGCTGATCGGCGCGGTCGTGTGGGAGTTCGTGAGCAACCAGCCGGGGCTGGGCTTCGCCGTCAACCAGGCCCGCGCGTACTACAACACGCCCCGCCAGTTCGCCGCCATCGTGCTGCTGATCCTGCTCGGCGTGGCGCTGTACACGGCGGTGGTGGCGCTGGAGCGGCGGGTGCTGCGGTACCGCCGGGGGTAAGGGGTGAGGAGGGAGTGGAGAACAGAGGATACGACCTCCTCCCCACGGACGACTTCCCACGGACCTGCCCGCCCGCACCGCGTACCCTACCCCTCATGGAGAGGCCAGTCGTCTGCGTGGGGGCGCTCGTGTGGGGACCGGACGGGCGGGTGCTGATCGTCCGCACGACGAAGTGGCGCGGCCTGTGGGGGGTGCCCGGCGGCAAGGTGGACTGGGGCGAGACGCTGGAGGCGGCGGTCACGCGCGAGTTCTGGGAGGAGACGGGGTTGAGGCTGAGCGACGTGAGGTACGCCCAGACCCAGGAGGCTGTGCTGAGCCCCGAGTTCCACAAGCCCGCCCACATGGTCCTCGTGGACTTCTTCGCCCGGACGGACGACCCCGAGGTCTCACCCAACGAGGAGATCGAGGAGTGGGCGTGGGTGCCGCTGGCGAAGGCTGGGGATTATCCCCTGAACACCGTCACCCGCACGCTCGTCGAGCTGGCGCTGGCGCGGGGCGAGGCGTGACGAGCGGAGGGGAAAAGGGCACGGCCCTCGTCACCGGGGCGGCGCGCGGGATCGGGCGGGCCCTCGCCGTCGCCCTCGCCGCCGAGGGGTACGCGGTCGCCGTCCATTACCGGGGCAGCGAGGCGGACGCGCGGGAGACGGCCCGGCAGTGCGGGGGGGAGGGGGTGCGGGCCGTCACGCTCCGGGCCGACCTCACCGACCCCGCCCAGGCCCGCGCCCTCGTCCGGGAGGCCCACGTCGCCTTTCCCGGCTCACCCCTCGCCGTCCTCGTGAACAACGTCGGGAACTACGTCCACCGCCCCCTGCTGGAGACGAGCGACGCCGAGTGGGCCGACATGCTCGCCTCCAACCTCACCGCCACCTTCGCCACCTGCCAGGAGGCCGCCGGACTGATGCGGGAGGCGGGGTTCGGGCGCATCGTGAACCTGAGCTACGCGGGCGCCCGGCACCTCGTCGCCCGGCCCGGCATCGTGCCCTACGTGATCGCCAAGACGGGCGTCCTCCACCTCTCGCACGCGCTCGGCAGGGTGCTCGCGGGCACGGGCGTCTCCGTCAACGTCGTCTCGCCCGGCGTGATCGAGACCTCCGTCAGCCAGCCCCTGCGCGAGATTCCCGCCGGGCGGGTCGGCACCGTCGCCGAACTCGTGGACGCCGCCCTCTACTTCGTGCGCGCGAGCGACTACGTGACCGGGCAGGAGCTGGAGGTGGCGGGGGGGTGGAACCTCTAGGAGCCGTCAGCGGTCAGCGGTCAGCCGTCAGCGACAAAGGCTGAAAGCTGACCGCTGACGGCTGATCGCTTACCTCACCGCGCTCACCACCACGTCCTGCACTGCGTTCCGGGCGGTCGGCAGCGGCTGGGGGGTGGTCGTGCGGTAGAGGAGGCGGCCGCCCGGGGCGGTCACGCGGGCAGTCAGGGCGTAGGTGCGGCCCGGACGCAGGCGCACGGGGTTGAACTGGAGCTGGTACGGAGTCGAGAGGCGCGAGACGGGGAAGCTCGCCTGCACGCGAAAGAGGCTCGGCCCGTCCCGGCGCGACACGTCCTCCAGGCTGACCGTCACCGTGCTTCCGGCGGGCAGCCGCACCTCGGCGGGGGCGCGGACCCGCCCGCTGATCACCTGCCACCCGTCGGGGAGATCGGCGGGCACGGCGGGGGTGGCGGTGGGCTGAACGCCGGGCGTGGGCGCCGAGGGCCGGGTAATCGTCATCTGCGCCAGGGCAGACGGGGCGAGGAGGGCAGCGAGAAGCAGGGGCAGGTGGAACCTCATGGGGCCCAAGGTAGAGCATCCGCCGGGCCGGGCGAGAGGTCTGGGGCGGTGCCTCCCGTCCCGAGTTCTAGAACGCCCCCTCCCCGAACACCCGCCGAATCTCGTCTCCGGTCCTCCCCAGGCTCAGGAGCACCAGCAGCAGGAGGCGGGCCTTGTGCGCGTTGAGGAAGCTCGCGGGAATCGCCCCCGCCGCGACCAGGGTCGCCCCACCGCCCGGGTAACCGTAGACCGGGATCACCGGCCCGGCGTGCGTCCGGGTGGCGATCACCACGGGTTTGCCCACCTCCGTCGTCCGCGCGATGAGGGGCAGCAGCTCGGCGGGGAGGTTGCCCGTGCCCAGGGCAGCGATGACCAGCCCGTCGGCGCGCTCCTCGGCCCCCGCGTAGCCCTCCCCCGTCCAGCCCGCGTAGGCGTACAGGATTTCGACGCGGGCGGTCAGCGCCGCCGGGGCGTAGGTGGGCCGGGGCTCGGGCCGGGCGAAGAAGCGGACGTGGGCGGTCTCCCCCACTCGGTCGATCCGCCCGATGGGTCCGGGATACCCCCCGAAGGCGTCCACGGCGGTCGTGTGAACTTTGGTCACCGTCCGCGCGTCGAAGATGTCTCCCCCGAAGACGACGAGGGGCCCGCGTCCCCGGCTCGCCGGGTGCAGGGCGACGTGCGCGGCGTCGAGGAGGTTGCCGGGGCCGTCCCAGGACACCTCCTGGGCGTGACGCATACTCCCCGTCAGGACCACGGGGGTCTGGACGCCCAGCGTGAGGTGCAGCAGGAAGGCCGTCTCCTCCAGCGTGTCGGTGCCGTGGGTGACGACCACCCCGTCGTGCCCCGGGGCCAGCCCGGCGATCAGGTGCGAGAGGGCCAGCATGTGCGCGGGCGTGACGTGCGGGCTGGGGAGGGTGAAGGGCCGAACGTCGTCCACCACGACGCCCGGCAGCCCCGGCACGGCGGGCGCCGACTGGGGCGTGACCCCCGCGCCGTCCGGGCTGGGGCGGCTGGCGATGGTGCCGCCCGTGTGGAGGGCGGCGAGCCGTTTCGCCGGTGAGTCGGTCACTGCCGGAAGGGGACGACCACTCGCCTCACACCCGCACCGAGTCGATCAGGTCCCGTGCCCCCTGGCTCAACATGTCGGCGGCGAGTTCGGCGCCCAGGTCCGCGCACTCGGCAGGGTCGCCCGAGGTCGTCGCGCGGATGACCTTGCTGCCGTCCACCGCGCCGACCCAGCCCTCCAGGGTGAGGACGCCGCCCTTCACGCCCGCGTGGGCACCGACGGGAGCGAGGCACCCCGCCCCCAGGCCCGCCAGGAACTCGCGCTCGGCGGTCACCCGGTCGTCGGTGCCGTGGTCGTGGATGGCGTAGGCAACCTCGATGTTCAGGTCGTCGTCGGCGCGGGTCTCCAGGGCGAGCGCCCCCTGGCCCGGGGCGGGGAGCAGCACGTCCAGCTCCAGGAATTCGTCGATGCGGTGGCGCTGCTCGGTGCGGATCAGCCCCGCCGCCGCGAGGATGATCGCGTCGTAGTCGGGGGTGCCGATGGCGGCGAGGCGGGTGTCGATGTTGCCCCGCAGGTTGACGACCTCCAGGTCCGGGCGGTAGGCGTGCAGGAAGGCCCGCCTCCGCACGCTGCTCGTGCCCACCCGGGCGCCGGGCGGCAGGTCGGCGAGGCGCTTCATGCCCTCCCTGCCGATGAGGACGTCGCGGGCGTCCACCCGTTTGGGGATCGAGGAGACCTCCAGGCCCTCCGGCTGCTCGGTGGGCAGGTCCTTGAGCGAGTGGACCGCGATGTCGATGCGGCCCGTGAGGAGGGCCTCCTCGATCTCCTTGACCCAGAAGCCCTTGTCGCCCTTCTGGGCCATCGCCTCCAGGCTGCCCCGGTTGCGGTCGCCCCCCGTGCTGATGGTCTGAATGCGGAAGTCCGTCTCGGGCCATTCCTCCTTCAGGCGGGCGACCACCCAGCGGGTCTGCGCGAGCGCGAGGTTGCTGCCGCGCGTCCCTATCGTGACCGTACGCATAACCCTCCGAGTATAGCCGCTCCCTCGCCGTCTCGTCAGGAAGCCGTGAAGGAAAGCTCACCCCGGGGCACCTACACTGCCCCCTGTGGGCAATCCCCTGCTGGAATTCGGCATCCTGATCCTGCTGCTGCTGATCAACGGCTTCTTCTCGGGCTCGGAGCTGGGGGTGGTCTCCGCCAAACGCTCGCGCCTGGAATCGGCGGCGGCGCGCGGCCACCGGGGAGCGGCGGCGGCCTTGCGCCTGATCGAGCGGCCCGGCGCCTTTCTCGCCACCGTGCAGATCGGCATCACCCTGATCGGGACCGTGAGTGCGGTCTTCGCGGGCGGCAGCCTCACCCGCTACCTCGAACCGCTGCTGCGCCCCCTCTTCGGCACGGCGTCGGGCTCGGCGGCGGGCGTCGCGGTCGTCCTGCTCGTCACCTTCCTCTCGCTGGTGCTCGGCGAACTCGCGCCCAAGGGGGTGGCGCTGCGGAACCCGGAAGCGCTCGCCATGCGGGTCGCGCCCTTTTTCACGGTGCTCTCAAAGGTCATGCGCCCGGTCGTGTGGGTGCTGGAGGCCACCTCGCGCGGGCTGCTCGCGCTGTTCGGGATGCGCGGCGAGGCGGCCGAGTTCGTCACGGAGGAGGACGTGCGGGCCATCGTGAACCAGGCCGCCGAGAGCGGGAGCCTGGAGGCGGGCGAGACGGAGCGCATCGAGTCGGTGCTGCGCTTCAACGACCGCCGGGTGCGCGACCTGATGACGCCCCGGGTGAACGCGGTGACGCTCGACCTCACCGCGCCCATCTCGGAGGCGGTGGAGACGGTCCTCGACCACGAGCACGACCGCTACGCCGTGCGCGACGGCTCGGGCGAGGTGGTGGGGCAAGTCGCCGTGGCCGACGTGCTGCGTTCGCTGCACACCGGGCAGCCCCTCACGGACTTCGTGCGGCCCGCCGTGTTCCTGCCCGAGACGGCCTGGGCGGAAGACGCCCTCGCCCGGCTGGAGCGCGAGGGTCAGCAGCGTCTCGCCGTCGTGGTGGACGAGTACGGCGAGTTCAGCGGCGTGCTCTCGGTCAGCGATCTCCTCGCCACCCTCGCGGGCATCGAGGACCCCGAGGACGAGGGGCTGGTCGTCCGGCGCGAGGACGGCACCTTTCTGGTGGACGGCGGCCTCCCCCTGCACACCCTGCGCGAGACGCTGCCCCTGCCCCCCCTCCCCCGCGAGGACTTCAGCACCGTCGCCGGGTACGTGCTCGAGGCCCTCGGCGAGTTCCCGGGCGTCGGCCACCTCCTGCGGGTGGAGGACTGGGAGATCGAGGTCGTGGACGTGGACGGCCCGCGCGTGGACCGCCTCCTCATCCGCCCGCCGGGAGACTTCGTGCCGCTGGACCGCGACCAGAGGGACTGACTGAGGGGCCGGACCGTCTGATTCGAGAATGCGGTCGGGAGGACACCAGGACAGCCGTTCCCTGCTCCGGGGCGCTTACCCCAACAGAGGCTCATGCGGAGCCCAACGCTCACGCGCGGGGCGACCCTTGTTCGTTCGTCGACGCCTCTAGAACTCGTCGTCGGCGATAAGTTCGGGCTCGGGCTCCCCGGTGGGGGCAGGGGCGGCGGTGTGGGGGCGGGCGAAGCGCAGGTAGTCGAGCCAGGGGGGCGTGTGGCCGAGCTGGCGGATCAGGAGGACAATCTGGGCGGTGTGGCGGACCTCGTGGGTCATGACGTGCCACATCAGTTGGTCGAGGGTAACGGTGTCGCTGGCCGGGTCGTCCTGCACGAGCTTGACCTCGCGGCCCAGGTCGGGCTCGCTGTCCAGGAAGGTGCGGGTGAGGCCCCCCACCTCGCGCCCGTAGTCGATGATCCAGCCGAGGTCGTACTGCTCGGCGCGGGGCTGGACCCAGTCGTGGGGATAACGCCCGGCCACCCCCCCCCCGAGCGCGATGCCGTGGACCCAGTGGTCTTCCACGTCGGTGACATGCAGCAGCAGGTCCTTGATGTTGTGAAAGCGGTCTCCGTCGATCAGGTGCTGGTCGAGGTCGCTGCCGGGGAGTGCCCGCAGAAAATTCCATAGCTGCTCGCGAGCGGCGGACAGGTAGGCATAGTATTCGCGGACGTTCATGGCCGCCCACAGCATACCGTGCCCCTTTCCACGCGGCGTGAAGACATTTACATCTCCCTTGGCCGTTTCCCCCTCCTCCCCCCCGAAAGGCAGGGAAAGGCGTCGGCACTGGGTTATCCGGCGACCGGCATGTCTCGCCTTGCCGGACGGACCGGGAGCAGCGGCGTCAGGACGCGGGCCACGTCCTCCAGCGTCTCGACCGTGACGAGGGCGCCCCGCAACTCGGGGAGGTCCGGGAGGTACTGGGGAAGCACCTTCCGCAGCGGGCGCATGTTCGTCAGGCCCCGGCGGTCGAGGCCGTAGAAGGCTGCCTGCAACTCCGCGTGGCGCAGGGCGGTGCGGGCACGTTCCCCCAGCCCGGGGGGCGAGTCGTCCCCGCTGGCGAGCGCGCGGAAGAGCCAGGGGTTGCCCACCGCCCCGCGCCCGACCATGACCGCCGCGACCCCGGAGCGCCGCCGCTCGCGGGCCTGCGGGGCACTCCGCACGTCGCCGCTGCCGACCACGGGCACGTCCACGCTCGCCGCGACGCGGGCGATGGCGTCCCAGTCGGCCTCGCCCGTGTAGCGCTGGGCGCTGGTGCGGCCGTGGACGGTGATCAAGGCCGCGCCCGCCGCCGCGAGGCCCCGGGCGATCTCCACGCTGCGGTCGGTGTCCCAGCCCAGGCGAATCTTGGCGCTCACGTCGAGCTCGGTCGCCGAGCGCATCGCCCGCACGAGCTCGAAGGCGACTTCCGGCGTCTGGAGCAGGCACGCGCCCCCCTTGCCGCGCACCTTGGGCACCGGGCAGCCCATGTTGAGGTCGAGGGCGGCGGGGGCGAACCAGCCCTCGGCCTTCACCACTGCCCGCGCCAGAAGCTCCGGCTCGGCGCCGAAGAGCTGGACCACCCGGTTCTCCTCGCCGGGGTAGGGACGACCCAGCGAGAGGTTCTCCGAGTCGCCGCCCAGCACCAGCCCCCGGGCGCTGATCATCTCGCTGACGGTCCACAGGGCGCCCTGCTCGGCGGCGAGTTGGCGCAATGGAGCGTCGCTGTAGCCCGCCATCGGGGCGAGGACGGCCCCCGGGCGGGCGAGGCGGGAGGCGTAGAAACCGGGGCTCATCGGGGGGCAGGGTAGCGCACCCCACACCCCCAACGTGTGAAGCGGCCAAGGCGCAGCCTAAGACGCTCCGGTAGCCGAATTCACGCGCTGGACCGGGTTCCGGGGCGTATCCTGAACCCAGTCCGGCCACCACTTCTCCCCAACCCGCCCGCCGGACGGGAGGCACCCGATTTGAACGTCACGCCGCTGGCGCTGCACCACGCGCCGCTGCTCCACACGCTGTACGCCGCCGCCCCCGGGTATTTCGCCCTGCTCGGCACCCGCGTTCCCACCCTCTCGGAGGTCCAGCGGGACGTGGAGATCGCCCTGCTCGACCCGCGTCGCCACCTCGAACTCCTCCACGACGCCGCCGGGGAACTCGTCGGCAGCCTCGACTGCAAGCAGGACTACCCCAACCCGGGGGACCTCACCATCAACCTGCTCCTGATCCGCGAGGACCGCCAGTCGCAGGGGCTGGGCGAGCGGACGGTGCGCGACCTCGAACGCCGTCTTCCCCGCGGCACCACCCGCATCCTGGCCTCGGTCCTCGGCGAGAACCCGCGCGGCGCCCGCTTCTGGGAATGCCTGGGGTACACCTTCGCCCTCGACGCCCGCCCCTCCCTGACGTGGTACGCCAAACCCGTGGCGGTCCTCCCCACCGGACCGGGGGGAGACGGCCTGCACGCCGTGTCGAGCCGCCGAACGGTCTGAGCCTGCGGCGCTGGCCGTCTGACGCCCTGACCCTTAGACTCCCCCCGTGATCGTCAAATACGGCGGCAACGCCATGAAAAGTGTCGAGCTTCGCCGCGCCGTCGCCGGGGAGATCGCCGCGCTGCGGGCCACGTACCCCGTCGTGGTCGTTCACGGGGGCGGGCCCGTGATCGAGCGTGAACTCGCGGCGCGGGGCGTGGCGAGCGAGTTCCGGGGCGGCCTGCGGGTGACCTCCCCGGAGGCGATGGAGATCGTCGAGATGGCCCTGTGCCAGCTCAACAAGGGGCTCAGCCAGGAGGTCGGCTCGGCGGTCGGCCTGATGGGACGCGACAGCGAGCTCCTGCGCGCCGAGGTCCTCGACCCCGCCCTGGGCCGGGTGGGGCGGGTGACGGGCGTGAACGCGGGGCTGCTGCGGACCCTGCTCGGCGCGGGGATCACCCCCGTCGTGGGCTGCGTGGCGGTCGGTCCGGACGGAGGCGCCCTGAACGTGAACGCCGACACCGCCGCCGGGGCGGTCGCGGGGGCGCTCGGCGAGGGCATCGTCTTCCTGACGGACGTGGAGGGCGTCTACCGCGCCTACCCCGATCCTTCCAGCCTCGCCCCCCACCTCACCCGCGCGGAGGTGGAGGGCGGGATCGGGGCGGGCTGGATCGCGGGCGGCATGATTCCTAAAGTCCGCGCCGCTCTCGATGCCCTCCAGGCCGGGTCCCCCCACGCCGTGATCGCCAGCGGGATGACGGCGGGCGTCCTCGCGGCGGCGGCGCGGGGGGAGGCGGGGACGCGGATCACGCCCTGACGGTGAGCAGAGGGCCGGGAGCCTTCCGCCTCCTGCCCCCTCACCGCGTCACGCTGAAGACCAACGTGTCCCGCAGTTGCCCCGGGTCGTCTGCCGCCACCGCGTCGTTCACGAGGGTGGCGTCGAGGGTGTAGCCCAGGGCGCGGGGGATGCGGGCGCTGCGGTCGTTGCGGGCGTCCGCACGAATCTCGATGCGGCGAAAGCCCAGGCCCCCCTCCCCCGGGGGGCGCAGGCCGAGGTCGGTCAGCGCCCGCGCCACCTCGGTCGCGTAACCCCGCCCGGCGTGCGCGGTGGAGATCCAGTACCCGATCTCGCCCTTCGGGACCCGCCAGTCGAGCGCGTGGTAGCCGCTGCTGCCCACGAGTTCGGTGCCCTCCGCGTTCCAGACGTGGTAGCGCAGGTTCTCGCGTGTCTCGAAGCGCACGGCGACCTCCCGCAGGTTCTCCACCGTGCCGGGGAGGTCGGGCGGTTCCTGGGCCCAGACCATCCACCGCCGCAACTCGGGCAGCGAAGTCTGGACGGCGGCGTGGAGGGCCGGGGCGTCCTCGGGACTGGGGGCGCGCAGCAGGAGGCGGGGCGTGCGGACCTCGGTGGGGACGGCGGGCAGGGTCATGCGGGCGACTGTAGCGGACGGGGGCGGGTCAGGGCACGAGGCGTTCCAGCCTCGCCAGCCGCCCCCGCAGCGTCTCCACGTCCGGCGCGACGAGGTTGACGTGCCCGAGCTTGCGGCCCGGCCTCGGCGCCTTGTGGTAGAGGTGCCGCCGGGTGCCGGGCAGGGCGTCGATGGCTGCCCAGTCGGGCTCCGTGCCGTCCGGGGTGCCCACGACGTTCACCATCGCGCAGGGGTGGAGGGGGGCCCAGTCCGCGAGCGGCCAGCCCAGCACCGCGCGCACCTGCGCCTCGAACTGGCTGACGCCCCCGCCGTCCTGGGTGAGGTGCCCGCTGTTGTGCACGCGCGGGGCGACCTCGTTCACGAGGAGGTCGCCGCCTGGCAACTGGAACAATTCGAGGGTCAGCAGCCCCTCCAGCCCCCAGCCCCCGGCCACCCGGCGGGCGAGGTCGCGGGCCCGGGCCTCGGTGCCGGGGGGGACCTGCGCCGGGTAGACGCTCGTTCGCAGAATGCCCCGGCGGTGCGTGTTCTCCACCAGCGGCCCGAAGGCGACCTCGCCCGCCGCCGTGCGCGCCACCCCCAGGCTCACCTCGCGCTCGAAAGTCACCAGGCCCTCCAGCACGCAGGGCACGTGGCCCAGCTCCTCCCAGGCGGCGCGCAACTCGGCCTCCGAGTTCACCCGCGCCTGCCCCTTGCCGTCGTAGCCGAGTTCGGAGGTCTTGAGGAGGCCGTGGCCCCCCACCCGCTCCAGGGCGCCGGGCAGGTCGGCCTCCGTCTCGACCGTCACGAAGGGCGCGGTGGCCGCCCCCGCCGCGCGCAGGGCTTCTTTCTCGCGGGCGCGGTGCTTGCTGCGGGCGAGGAGCGTTCCGCCGGGCCGCACGGGCACCCGCCCCTCCAGCCGGGCGAGCGCCTCCACGGGCACGTTCTCGAACTCCAGGGTCACGGCGTCGCACCCGGCGAGGCGGCCCAGCCCCGCGGGATCGGTGTAGGGGGCGCACAGGTGCTCGGCGCACAGCCGGGCGGGCGCCTGCGGGTCGGGCTCCAGCACCACCGTCCTGATGCCGAGCGGCAGGGCGGCGAGGGCGAGCATCTGGGCGAGCTGCCCGCCGCCGAGGATGCCGAGGGCGGCCTGTTGAGGGGTCATTCCGCCCCCGCCTCCGGGTGGCCCTCGAAGAACGGGTCGTCGAGGACGACCCGGGTCTGGCGCTCGCGGAAGGCGACCAGACGCTCCCGCACCCCCGCGTCCGTCGTGGCGAGGATCGCGGCGGCGAAGAGGGCGGCGTTTTTCGCTCCCGCCGGGCCGATGGCGAAGGTGGCGACGGGGACTCCGGCGGGCATCTGCACGATGCTGAGCAGGCTGTCCTGGCCGCTCAGGGCGCGGCTCTGGACAGGCACGCCGAGGACAGGCACACGGGTAAAGGCGGCGAGCATCCCCGGCAGGTGGGCGGCCCCCCCCGCCCCCGCGATGATCGCGGCGAGATTCAGCCGCTCGGCGCGGGCCGCGTAGCTGGGGAGAAGGGCAGGCGTCCGGTGCGCCGAGAGCACCCGCACCTCGTATCCGATCTCCAGTTCGCGCAACACGCCCAGGCCGCCCAGCATCGTCTCGAAGTCGCTGCGGCTGCCCATAACCACGCCCACGCGGGGCGACCCATCCGTGTCCGTCACGGCCCGCATCCTACAGGCCGGGGCCGCGCTACCCTCGGCGCATGACGGGCGGGCCCGACCACGACTGGCTCTTCTCGCGCACCCGCGCGGGCCGGGCACGGGGACCGGGGGCGGCGCGGGCCCTCCTCGACCGGCTCGGGGCACCGGATCGCCACTTCACTGCCCTCCGGGTCGTCGGCACGAACGGCAAGGGGAGCACCTGCGCGATGCTGGAGGCCGGGCTCCTCGCCGCCGGGGTCCGCGTGGGCCGCTTCACCAGCCCGCACCTCACCCGCTACGAGGAGCGAATCCGCCTCCAGGGCCACGACCTCGACCCGGCCCGCACCGCCGACTTCATCGCCTGGGCGAAGGAGCACGCGCCGGACGCCGCCTTCTTCGACCTCACCCTGGCGCTCGCCTGCCTGGCGTTCGCGCGGGAGGGAGTCGAGCTGGCCGTGATGGAGGCCGGGGTGGGCGGGGTCAGCGACGCGACGCAGGCGCTCTCCACGGTATGTGCCGTCGCCCTCACCAACGTGGCCCTCGACCACACGGCCACCCTCGGCCCCACCCTGCGCGAGATCGCCCGCGACAAGGCGCTCGCCGCGCGGCCCGGCGTGCCCCTGCTCACCACCGCGACCGGGGAGGCGCTGGAGGTCGTGCGGGAGGTCACGGCGGAGATCGGCGCCCCCCTCTTCACCCCGGGGACACACCCGGCTCTCTTCGCCCTACCCCGCCCGCCCCGGCTCGCGGGAGCGCACCAGCACGCGAACGCCGCCCTCGCCCTGGCGACGCTGCGGCTCCTCGGCCACGGGGCGGGAGTGGATGCCGCGCTCGACGCCACCCACCCCGCCCGGCTGGAACGCTTCGAGGTCGGGGCAAAGACGGTGCTCCTCGACGGCGCTCACAACCCGCACGCCACGGGCGCTCTCGCCGCCAGCGTGCCGCACGCCGATGTGCTCCTCTTCGGCAACCTCGCCCGCAAGGACACCGCCGCCACCCTCGCGCCCCTGCTCGCCGTCGCGCCCGTCCGGGTCTTCACCGCGCCGGGCGATCCGGCGACCCCGCCTCACGCCCTCGCCGAGAAGTACGGTGGAGAAGCCCTGCCCGACCCACAGGCCGCCCTCTTCCGTGCCCTCGACCTCACCCCGCCCGGTGGCACGCTGCTGATCACGGGGAGTCTGTACCTCGCCGGAACGGTGCGTGTCCTCCTCGTGGCGGCCCTCGCTTCCCCTTGACAGGTCGCCTGGGCGTCCGTATACTCCCCTTCGCTAACCGGGTCGTTAGCTCAATTGGCAGAGCAGCTGACTCTTAATCAGCGGGTTGTAGGTTCGATTCCTACACGACCCACCAAAAAGTTCCCGCCTCGTGCGGGTCTTTTTACAGCCCCCGGATTGTACGGCCTGGCACCCTTTTTGCTAAGGAAGGGGCCTGGTTGTATGGATATCTGGGACCAGCGAGTGAAGTTCTTCACGGCAGCAGGCCAAAAGAAAGCGGGGCCGCCTTCACGGACGGCCCCACTCTGCGTTAATATTCATCTCAGATGACCCCAAAGTCGGCTGTCGTTCCACGCATCACCGGGAGGGTGAGGTCACGCGGCTTTTCTGCGACGGGCCGTTCCGCCTTCACGGGCTGCGGCTTGGGCGCGGGCGTGACTTTGTGGGTGAGCATGTCAGGCCGCCTTCCCGAGGGTGGGGGTCATGACGCCGAAGTCCCTGATACCCATCTGCATAACGCCAAAGTCACGGATGCCCAGCTGCATCACCCCGAAGTCCCTGATACCCATTTGCATAACGCCAAAGTCACGGATACCCAGCTGCATCACCCCGAAGTCCCTGATACCCATCTTGTAGGAAGCTTGTGACAGTGCTGTAAGGATCGCGGTGCTAGCTTGGAAGGTCATGGGTAGATCCTACTGAGGTGGGCATGAGGAGACAGATGGACTCGCTGGATGCAATTCAAGATGCATTCGAGTCAGGCAATTACCGATCTGTCATCACACTTGCTCCGCTGGTTGATCAGATCACGCCCAAAATATGGCGTATGATCGGTCTATCTCATCTTAGGTTACGTGAACTAGAATTGGCTGAGACACCGTTAACCAGGGCTAGCATTCTGGGCGATCTTGAGGCGATGGTTGAGCTTGGGAACTTGTTACGGCTCATGGGTAGATTCGGTGAAGCCATCATTCAATTTGAACAGATTGAACCATTGTTAAGTGGTGAGTTAGCCTTACGCAACCAGCGCTGGTGGGGTACAACAGAGTTTCAAATGGATAACATCGACTGCGGCCTGAGCCGATGCGAAAAGGCTTGGCACGGCTATATCTCGATGGGAAATGAAGAGTTGACTGGGCGTGTCACCCAGACTCTCGGTGCTATGTATTCTAGTATTGGGAATTCTCGGCGCGCTCTACAGTTGTACAAAGAGGCACTTCGGGTGCTCGCAATAGAGCCTATACCATACCCGAGATTGTCAGCCTTACATGGTGCTGCTGCTATCTATATCAGCAATAGAGATTGTGATGGCGCAGAGAGACATTTGAGAGAAGCAAGGTCAATTCTGTCAAAGCCAGAGTTTACCTCAGATCAATGGCTTACTATGATTCTCTCTGTTGAGGTTGACCTTTATCGATTGCGCGGCGACCATGGTAAATTACATTCGACTCTCGTTCAGCTTTTAGAGCTTGTTCAGCGCAGCGAAGATCACGAAGCCCACATCTGGACCGCCTCCCGCCTCGCCGAGTTCTACAGCGAGCAGGGGCAGCATGCCAAGGCGATGGAGGCGTTGCACAAGGGCGTGGGGCCAGGTCAGGAGCTGCCCCCTCCCCTGTTGGTGACGCGTGCGGTGGTCCTCAGGCGGCGGGGGCAGGTCGAGCTTGCGCTCAGCGACTTCGAGGCGGCGTTGCCGAACGTGCGGGCCATGCAAGATGCCCACCTCTTGACCCGCACGCTGCTGCATCAGGCAGACGCGCTGCGGCGGGCGGGCCGGGCCCAGGAGGCGGTGGGGTGCTTGCGGGAGGCGCTCGAACGGCTGCTGCAAGACCGCGACCAGGGGCGTTACAAGCCCGACATCGAGGAGTTGGCCGAGCTGGCCCACAGCGCCCTGCTGGAGCCGGAGGTCGCGCCCTTCATGGAGGCGGTGTTGGAGCGGCTGGCGGCGGTGACGGGAGGCACCTCGCTCGACGACGACCGCCTGACCCACGTGCAGGTGCAGACGCTCGGGCGCGTGCAGATCACGCGCGACGGGCAGCCCGTGCCCCTCACCCTGCACGGGAGCGCCCTGCTGCTGGTGTATCTCAGCCAGCATCCGGGGCGCACCCGGCAGGAGATTCAGCTCGACCTCTACCCCGACAAGGAGCCGGTGACGGGCTCGAACTACATCCGCAGCGTGATCCGTGAGTTGCGCGAGGGGCTGGGGCGCGAGGTCGTGGTCCACACCGGGCCGCACAACCAGCCGCGCTACTCGCTGGGGCCGGGGCTGAGCCTGACCCTCGACGTGGAGGAGCTGCGCCGGGCGCTCGACGAGGGGGACGCCGCGCGCATCCTGGCGCTGTACCGGGGACCCTTCATGGCGCCCCTCACCGACAGCGAGTGGGCCGACGGGCTGCGCGAGGAGTTGCAGACGGCGGTGACCCTCGCCCTGCGCGGACAGATGCGGGCGGCGCGCGGGCGGGGCGACCTGCGGCGGGCCCTGCTCCTCGCCAATCAGCTCCTGCGGGTGGACCCCTACGACCCCGAGGTGCTCGAAGAACGGGTGGAGATCGCCCGCCGCGTCGCCTCCCCGCAGGAGGTCGCCCGCTACGTGGTCGAGTTGCAGCGGCTGGGCACCTGAGAACCGCGCGGGGCGGCCTGCGGTAGCCTGCGGGCATGGCGGACACGCGGGACGCACACCCCAACTGGCCGGGGCTGGTCCCGGACGAGACCCAGCCCTGGGAGACCCTGGCCTCCCGGACGCTGGTGGACAGCCCTCGCCGGGTGCTGGAGGACCGGGCGCGCACCGCCTCGGGGGTGGAGGTCACCTACCAGTACCGCCCCCGCGGACCGCGCGCCGTGTTCGTGCTCCCCGTCACGGCGGCGGGCGAGGCCGTCCTGATCCGGCAGTACCGCTACCCCCTGCGGGCGACCGTGTGGGAGGTCGTGGCGGGCGGGGTCGAGCGCGGCGAGGAGCTGCTGGACTCGGCGGTCCGCGAACTCGCCGAGGAGGTCGGAGGCCGGGCCGCCGAGTGGGTGGCGCTGCCCGGCTTCTACCCCCAGCCCAGCATCAGCGGGGTGGTGTTCTATCCCCTCCTCGCCCTCAGCGTGACGCTCGGCGAGACGGCGCACGAGGAGTCGGAGGTCATCGAACGGGTGGTACTGCCGCTGGCGGAGGCGTACCGGATGCTGGAGGCGGGCGAGATTCAGGACGGGCCGAGCAGCCTGACCCTCTGGCACGCGCGGCGGGTTCTCACCCAGCGCGGGTTGCTGTGACCCTGCCCGACCTGCCCCCGCCCTTCACCACGCTGGCGGCGCCACACCGCGTAGGCGCCGTGGTCGAGGGCAGCGAGTTTCTGGCCTTCGCCGAGCGCGCGGACACCCCCGAGGCGGCGCTGGCAAGTCTCGCCGCCCTGCGCGCCCGTTACCCCGACGCCACCCACCACTGCTGGGCCTACCGTGTTGGCGCCCTCTACCGCTTCTCGGACGACGGGGAGCCGGGAGGAACGGCGGGGGCGCCCATCCTGCGCGCGGTCGAGGGGCAGGGGGTGGATCACGTCATGGTCGTCGTCGTGCGGTACTTCGGCGGGGTGAAGCTCGGCACGGGCGGCCTCGTGCGCGCCTACGGGGGCACGGCGGCGGAGTGCCTGCGGACGGCCCCGCGCGAGACGGTGCGGCCCCGCGTCACCCTGAGCGTGAGCGTGCCCTTCGAGCACCTGAGCCCCCTGTATCACCTGCTGGGCAGTTTTGACACGGAGCGGGGCGAGGAGGCGTACACGGCCTCGGGGGTGACCCTGCCGGTGGGGGTATATCCGGAGGAGGCCGAAGCCTTTGCGGCGGCGCTGCGAGATGCCACCCGAGGAGCGGCGGGGGTCGACCTCTGACACGATTCCCCAACCTAGGGAAGGGTCAGACCGAGCAGGACGGAGATTCCGCCCAGAAGCACCGCCAGAATGCCGCAGAGAACACTGGCAGCGGACGGCTGCGCCGGGAGGTCACACCCAGCAGCGAGGCCACGACAAGAAGCCCCACCGCGAGGGGAACGGTGACGTTCAGCAGCAGGTAGGGTCTGGACATCCTGCCCTAAGCTACCCCCATGACCCCTTCCCCCCTCCCCCACCGCATCGGCTTCGGCGAGGACGCCCACCGCCTCGCCGCCGGACGCCCCCTCATCCTCGGGGGGGTGTCCATTCCCCACGCCGAGCGCGGCGCGGTCGCCCACAGCGACGGGGACGCGGTGCTCCATGCCGTCGCCGACGCGCTGCTCTCGGGCCTGAGCCTGGGGGACATCGGGCAGCACTACCCCGACACCGCCGCCGAGAACGCGGGGCTGGACTCGCGGGTCATCCTCGCCCGCTGCCTGAGCCTCGTGCGGGAGAGGGGCTACGCCCCCGCCAACGTCGCCCTCGTCGTCACGCTCGACCGCCCCAAGTTGGGGCCGCTGCGGGCTGAGATCGCCGGGAGCGTGGCCGCGCTGCTGGAGCTCGCCGAGACGGAGGTGGGCGTGAGCTTCAAGACCTCGGAGGGACTGGCGCCCGACCACGTTCAGGTGCGCGTGACCGTGCTCCTCGCGCGGGTGGGGGCGTGACGGACGCTTCACCCTCTCCCCTCCTGCGCGTGGTGCTCTACGAGCCCGAGAAGGCGGGGAACGTGGGCAACGTCGCGCGGACCTGCGCCGTGCTGGGCGCCGAGCTGCACCTGATCCGGCCCTTCGGCTTCCACCTCCACGACCGGGAGTTCCGGCGGGCCGTGATGGACTATCTGGAGGGCGTGGCCCTGCACGAGCACGCGAACTGGTCGGCCTTCCAGGCTTCCCTCCCCGAGGGGGCGCGGGTGTGGGCCTTTTCCACGCACGCCTCGGCCCTCTACACCCGCGCGGGCTTCCGGCGGGGGGACTACCTCTGTTTTGGGCCGGAGTCACGCGGGCTGCCGGTCTGGCTGCGGGAAGGGTTGCCCGCCCTGAAGCTCCCCCAGCCCGGCGGGGGCCGCAGCCTCAACCTCGCGGTGGCGGTGGGCGCGGCGGCTTTCGAGGCGGGGCGACAGATCGAGGGGTGGTAGTTCAGGCTCCAGGCAAGGCTGGCGAGCAGGGTCCAGCGTCGGTGTGCGGCCCGCCCTCCCGCCTACGTCATCTCCCTTATTTCGACGGTCATCGAATCCTGATAGGTTGGATTCGAAAGGAGTCGAAATGTCATCGACCGAAGTTGAATCGGCGCAGACCAGGATGAACGCTCACTACCGCCTTGTCCTCGAAGGTCTGCTCACGAATGCGGAGCGGGACGCGCGGTTGGCGCGGGCGGAGGGGGACCGGGCGGCTATGGGCAAAGCGCAGGCGCGGCTGGACACGTCGCGTGCGGCGCTGGACATCTACACGGCGAGTCACCTCGTCGGCTATGGCAAGCGGCCCTGGCCCCGGGAGGTGCTGGGGTGAGCGCCGACCTGAGTACCCGCGCCGCCGTGTTCCGCGCCCTCTCGCATCCGGCGCGGCTGGCGCTGCTGCGGCTGACGTGGACCCAGCCGCTGTCCGGCGAGACGCTCACGCGGCTGATGAACCTCGCGCCCGCGACCGTCAGCCACCACCTCGCGGCGCTCGCGGAGGCGGGGCTGACCACCGTGCGGCAAGACGGCCACCACCGCCTGCATGGGGCGAACCACGCGGCGCTGGACGTGACGCTCGCCGCCCTGATTCGTGGGGAGGGCGAGCCCCCGACCGCCGAGGACCCCTACCGGGCACGGGTCCTGCGCGCCTTTATGCAAGACGGGCGCCTGACCCGCATCCCCGCCCAGCGCAAGAAACGGGACGTGATCCTGATGGAGCTCGCCTCCCTCTTCGAGCCGGGCCGCACGTACACCGAGCGTGAGGTGAGCGAGGCGCTGGCCGAATACCACCCCGACTTCTTCACCCTGCGGCGCGAACTCGTGGGGCTGGGGCTGCTCGCCCGCGAGAACGGCGTGTACTGGCGGGTGGGCGGGGGCCGCACCCCGCAGCGGGCGGACGACCACACCCTGACCCTGCCGCCCCCTGCCCCGGGAGACGCCGTAGAGTGACGCCCATGACCCCCAACCCCGATTTCGAGGCCAAGCTCGCCCGCTACGCCGAACTGCTCGTCCGCACGGGGGTGAACCTGCCCGAGGGGGGCAAGGTGCGCATCAACGCCCCCGTCGAGGCGGCCCCCCTCGCCCGGCTGGTGGCCCGCGCCGCGTACCGGGCGGGGGCGGTGGACGTGCGCGTCCTGTATGGCGACGCTTCCCTCAACCTCGCCCTGTACGAGGACGGGACGGACGCGGCGGTCGATTTCCTGCCGGAGTGGGCGGCGCACCAGAGTGAACGCCAGGTCGCCGACGGTTACGCCTTTATCTCCATCACGGGGGAAGACCCGGCACTCCTCGCGGGCGTGGACCAGGGGCGGGTGGCCCGGCGCTCCAAGGCCACGGCGGCGGCCATGCGCGACGTGAGCCGCGCGATGGGCGGCATGGAGGTGAGCTGGACCATCGGCGCGATGAGCACCCCCGCCTGGGCGAGAGCCGTGTACCCCGACCTCCCCGAGGAAGAGGCCGTCGCCCGCCTCTGGGACGACATCTTCACCGTCAGCCGCGCCGACGAGCCCGACCCCGTGGCCGCCTGGAACGCGCACCTGGACCGTCTGGAGCGCCTGTGCACCTTCCTCAACGGTCGGCGCTACGCGGCCCTTCACCTCCGCAGCGAGCTGGGCACCGACCTCACCGTGGGCCTCGCCGACGGGCACATCTGGCAGGGGGGCGCGGAGACGGCGAAAAACGGCGTGCGCGGCGTGCCCAACATCCCCACCGACGAGGTGTTCACGGCGCCCCACCGCGAGCGGGTGGACGGGGTGGCGGTGGCGAGCAAGCCCCTGAGCGTGCGCGGCCAGCTCGCCCGGGGCATCCGGATGCGCTTCGAGGCGGGCCGGGTAGTGGAGGTCAGCGCCGAGCAGGGGGAAGACACCCTGCGCGGGCTCGTCGAGACGGACGAGGGGGCCGCGCGGCTGGGTGAGATCGCTCTCGTGTCCGCCTCGGCCCCCGTCGCGCGGACGGGCACCCTCTTCCTGAACACCCTCTTCGACGAGAACGCCGCCTCGCACATCGCCCTGGGCCGCTGCTACCCCACCAACGTGCAGGACGGCGAGAACCCGGAGGCCTTGATCGCCGCGGGCGGCAACGACTCCCTGATCCACGTGGACTGGATGATCGGCACCCCCGGCACCGACGTGGACGGGGTGTTGGAGGACGGAACGCGCGAGCCGCTGATGCGGGGCGGGGAGTGGGTGGTGGCGTGAGCGGTCAGCCGTCAGCGATCAGCCGTCAGCCCAGGAGGCCAAAGCTTAAGCCCGGGTTGCTGAGAGCTGACGGCTGAGGGCTGACCGCTCGCTACAATGCCCCCCATGACCTCCCAGGACTCCTACCAGCCCCAAGGCTTCTCGCAGACGCCCGAACTGTCGGGCGAGCGCAAGACCCAGTTTCGTCAGGCGCCCGAACTCGGCGACGGCATCGACCCCGGCAAGGACTACCGCGCCGTGCTGGAGACGAGCAAGGGCCGCGTCGTGGTGGAACTCTTCGCGGACGAGGCGCCCGTGACGGTGAACTCCTTCGCGTACCTGATCCGCCACCACTACTACGACGGGATCAAGTTCCACCGGGTGATCGACGGCTTCATGGCGCAGGGCGGCGACCCGACGGGCACGGGCACGGGCGGTCCCGGCTACAAGTTCGACGACGAGATCAACGACCAGCGCCACAGCGGCAAGGGCATCCTGAGCATGGCGAACGCGGGCACCCAGATGGGCCGGGGGACCAACGGCTCGCAGTTTTTCATCACCTTCACGGCCACGCCGCACCTCGACGGGCGGCACACCGTCTTCGGGCGCGTGGTGGAGGGGCTGGACGTGCTCGACCGCCTCACGCGCATCCAGCCCGGAATGCCCGGCACGCCGGACGTGATCGAGCGGGCGTACCTCGTCGAGCGGCCCCAGGAGTAAGGGCGGGACCAGAGGGCGAAGGCTCCCCGCGCGGGCCTTCGCCCTTTCCTGTGCACCGGGGAGGACGGGATATGGAGCGCAGGCCGCGAGCTTTGCCGGAGGTTGCCGTGCCTTAACGCTGGGCGGTGGGAAAGGCGTGAGAGGGGCGGGATAGACTGTTGAGCATGGATAACCGCACGAACCTCGACGACTACCTCGCGGGGCTGGGGATCGCGGGCGCGGACGACGTGGCCCCGCCGCCCCCCGCGCCGGACGCGCCCCAGGCCGCCCCCGCCCTGGAGGCCGCGCACGAGGACCCCCGCGCGGTGCTGGAACGCTTCCTCCGGGGCCTGGTCAGCCGCATCGACCCGGACCTCTCCGTGACCGTGCGCGAGGTCGAAGACGCCCTGGAAGCCGAGATCACCGGGGAGAACGCCGCCCGGCTGGCGGGGCGCGACGGGCGGACCCTGGGGGCCATCGAGGTCATCGCCTACACGGTCCTCGCCAAGCAGGCGGGGAGGAGCGACCTGCGGGTGCGGGTGGACGTGGGCGGCTTCCGCAGGCGCCAGGCCGATACCCTCGCCAAGCTCGCCGAGCGGCTGGCCGTGCAGGTCGCCAAGAGCGGCGAGCCCCACGAACTCCAGCCCATGCCGCCCGCCGAGCGCCGCGTCATCCACATCGCCCTCAAGGAGCACCCCGACGTGATGAGCGAGTCCATCGGGGAGGGGGCCTCCAGGCGGCTGGTGATCAAGCCCCGGCACGGGTAGGGCAAGCTGGCGCTCGCCACCCCCCACCCAAGCTCCCCCGCAAGGGGGAGGAGTAACAAAGCGCGGTTCGTGTGTCTGACTCCCCCACTCCACCCCTCACCCTCCGCGCCTGGCTGCTCCACGCCGCCCATCTCCTGCAAGAGGCGGGTGTGCCGTCTCCCGAGACGGACGCGCGGGTCCTGGTGCTGCACACGTTGGGGCTGAACGCCTCAGCGCTCCTCACGCAGGGCGGGGAAGTGGTGCCCGGGGCGGAGGCGGAACGGCTGGCTGAGATCATCGAGCGGCGGGCGGCCCGCGTGCCCCTCCAACATCTCCTCGGCGAGGTGGAGTGGGGGGGCGTGCGGCTGAGGACGGACGCCCGCGCGCTGGTGCCCCGCCCCGAGACGGAATGGCTGCTGCACCTCGCCCTGGAGGCGTTGCGCTCCGTCCCCACCCCGCGTGTGCTCGACGTGGGAACGGGGACGGGGGCGCTCGCGCTGGGCGTCAGGGCGGCGAGGCCGGACGCCACCGTCACGGCGACCGACCTCAGCCCCGGGGCGCTGACCCTCGCCCGGGAGAACGCGGCGCTGAACGGGGTGGACCTGACCTTCGTGGAGGGGAGCTTGCTCGCGGGTCTGCCCGGCCCCTTCGACCTGATCGTCAGCAACCCGCCCTACCTGCCCGAGGGAGACCGGGCGGACGCCGACCCCGAGGTGCGGCACGACCCCGAGCTCGCCCTGTACGCGGGGGCGGACGGGTTGGCGGTGGCGCGGCCCCTCGCAGCCCAGGCAGGCGCGACCCTTCCCCCCGGCGGGGTGCTGCTGCTCGAACTCGACCCGCGCAATGCCCCCCAGTTCGCCGCCGAACTGCGGGCGGAGGGGTGGCGGGCCGAGGTGCTGCCCGACCTCGCCGGTCGGGAGCGGTTTGTGCGGGCGCGTCAAAGCCCACCCTCCTGAACAGCCTCACACCGCCACGCGCCGGGTGATGGTAGGGTGACGTACGGCAACCGCCGGTTGCGACCCAACCTTCCGCGTCCTGTGAGACGCCCCGCGAGCCCTGACCGTGACGCGGTAAGCCCGCCCGAGAGGCGGCGATGGAGAGCCCCAGCATGACCAACCCCGCGACCCCCGAGCGTCGCCCCGAACCTCTTGGGGTGGCGCCCGTCCTCCTCCCTTCCCCAGCGACCTGCTCCCCGGAGCCGACATGAAGCGCGAGCCCCTGTACGAGGGCAAGGCCAAGCGGGTCTACGCCACCGCCGACCCCCACGAGTACGTCGTCGAGTACAAGGACGACGCGACCGCCTTCAACGGGGTCAAGCGGGCGCAGATCGGCGGCAAGGGCGCCGTCAACAACGCCATCACCGCCCACCTCTTCCCCCAGTTGGAGGCGGCGGGCATCCCGACCCACTTCATCGAGCGCGTGTCGGACACCGAGCAGCGTGTGCGGGCCGTGACCATCGTGCCCGTCGAGGTCATCGTGCGGAACGTGGCGGCGGGCAGCTTCTCCAAGCGGCTCGGCGTGGAGGAGGGCACGCCCCTCGCCCGGCCGGTCGTCGAATACTGCTACAAGAGCGACGCGCTGGGCGACCCCCTGATCAACACGGACACGGCGATTGCCCTCGGCTGGGCGAGCGAGGAGGACCTGGGGCGCATCCGCGAACTCGCGCTGAGGGTGCGGGACTTCCTGACGCCCTACTTCGCCTCGCGCGGCATCCGATTGATCGACTTCAAGCTGGAGTTCGGCAAGACGCCGGGCGGCAGGGTCGTCCTCGCCGACGAGATCAGCCCCGACACCTGCCGCTTCTGGGACGCCGGGACGGGAGAGAAGCTCGACAAGGACCGCTTCCGCCGCGACCTGGGCGGGGTGGAGGAGGCGTACGCGGAGATGCTTTCGCGCGTGACCCGCGAGGTTTAACCGTTCAACCGTCTGCGGCGGAGCGCAAAAGGGTTGTCATGCTGAGCGGAGAAACATCCCAAGACTGAGGAACCCTTCGCGGAAGTTACCCTTGAGCGCAGCGAAGGGCTCAGGGTCACAAGCTTTCTGAGCGTCGCCCCAAAGGTCAAACAGCCAAGGCCTTCGCGGTTTGCCTGTTCGACCGCTTCCAAGGAGCCCCATGCCCACCTACCACGCCAAGGTCTTCGTCACCCTCAAGCCCTCCATCCTCGATCCCCAGGGGCGCACCGTCGAGCGGGCCCTGTCGCACCTCGACCACGCGAACGTGGCGGGCGTGCGGGTCGGCAAGTACATCGAGCTGACGCTCTCGGGCGAGCAAACGGCGGTCGAGACGCAACTCGCCGACATCACCCGGAACGTGCTGAGCAACCCGATCATGGAGGACGTGCGCTGGGAGCTTGAGCAGGCCGAGCCGGTGGGCGCATGAGCACGCCCCGGACCGTGAGCTTGCAGGAGAAGTTCGACCTCTTCACCGAGCACTGGTCGCCCAGGATCGTCGGCGAGCTGAACGGCCAGCAGGTCAAGCTCGTCAAGATCAGCGGCGAGTTCGTCTGGCACGCCCACGAGCACGAGGACGAGCTGTTTCTGGTCACGCGCGGCACCTTGCGGATGCGCTTCCGCACCCACGAGGTGCTCGTCGGGGTGGGCGAATTCATCATCGTGCCGCGCGGCGTGGAGCACCAGCCCGTCGCGGACACGGGAGAGGTCTGGATGCTGCTCTTCGAGCCCGCCTCCACCGTAAACACCGGCACCGCGGGCGGCGAGCGCACCGTGACCGAGCTGGAGCGGCTGTGACCGGCTCTGGCATGAAGGTCGCCGTCATCCAGTTTCCCGGCTCCAACTGCGATGCCGACGCCCTGCACGCCGCGCGGCTGACCCTCGACCCGGACGCTCAGTTCGTGTGGCATACCGAGGGCGGCCTCCCCACGGGCACCGACCTCGTGCTCCTGCCGGGCGGCTTCTCCTACGGCGACCACCTCCGCTCCGGGGCCATCGCGGCGCGCAGCCCGATTATGGCGGCGGTCAAGGAGCACGCCGAGCGCGGCGGCTACGTCCTGGGCGTCTGCAACGGCTTTCAGGTCCTCACCGAGGCGGGCCTCCTCCCCGGTGCCCTGAGCCGCAACCGCGAGGTGCACTTCGTGTGCAGGCCCGTCCACCTGCGGGTGGAGAACGCGGGGACAGCTTATACGAGCGCGTATAGGCCCGGCCAGATCATCGAAATCCCCATCGCGCACGGCGAGGGCAACTACTACGCCGACGCCGAGACGGTCGCCCGGCTGGAGGACGAGGGCCGGGTGGCCCTGCGCTACGTGGACAACCCCAACGGCTCGCTGAACGACATCGCCGGAATCGTGAACGAGCGCGGCAACGTGCTGGGCATGATGCCCCACCCCGAGCGGGCGGTCGAGGCGCTGCTGGGGAGCGAGGACGGACGCGGCATCTTCGAGTCGCTGAAGGGCGTCCCGGTGGCGCGGTGAACGTCCAGACTTTTCTGGCGGAGGCCTTTGAACAGGAACTGGCGATGTTCCGTGCCGGGCTGGAGGGCGTCCCTGAGCCGACCTTCAGCACGCCGCACCTGGGGCACAGCCCGGCTTGGCACGCGCTGCACATCGCCGAATGGCTGCGCTTCTTCGCCCTCCAGGATTTCAGCCCCAGCTACGCCCACCTGGGCTGGGAGGACGCGCCCTGGATGCCGGCCCTGCGCGGCACGCCGCCCGTCACCGAAACGGACGGAAAGGATGCCGTTCTGGCGGAACTGGACCGGGTGGGCACCCTGATCGTCACCCATGTCCGCACCCCGCGCGACGACCAGTGGCAAGACCGGCTCCGCTCTCCCGCCGCCCCCACCGGGGAACGGGCCCGCCTGACCGGCCTGGGGATGCACCTGCGCCACGTCGCCTACCACCGGGGGCAACTCAAGCTCTCCCTGAAGGACAACACATGACCACCCCTCCCCCCCAAACGCCCTCCCTCCGCGACCGCGCCCCCACCTTCGGCCTTACCGAAGGGGAATACGACCTCCTCGTCTCCGGCATCGGGCGGGAGCCGAACGCGCTGGAGGCGGCCATCGTCGGGGCGATGTGGTCGGAACACTGCGGGTACAAGAACTCGCGGCCCCTCTTTCGCGCCTTTCCCACCACGGGGCCGCAGGTCCTCCAGGGGCCCGGTGAGAACGCGGGCGTGGTGGACATTGGCGAGGGCTGGGGGGTGGCCTTCAAGATGGAGAGCCATAACCACCCGTCCGCCGTCGAGCCCGTGCAGGGGGCGGCGACCGGGGTGGGCGGCATCCTGCGCGACATCTTCGCGATGGGGGCGCGGCCCTTCGCGGTGCTGGATTCCCTGCGCTTCGGCAACCCCGACTCGCCCCGCACCCGCTTCCTGGTGAACGGTGTGGTGGAGGGCATCTCCCACTACGGCAACGCCATCGGGGTGCCCACCGTGGGCGGCGAGGTGACCTTCCACCCCTCCTACCAGGAGAATCCGCTTGTGAACGTGATGGCCCTGGGCCTCCTCCGGCACGAGGACCTGGCGAAGGGAACGATGGGCGCGGTGGGCAACCAGATCGTCTACGTCGGCTCCAAGACCGGGCGCGACGGGCTGGGCGGCGCGGTGTTCGCCTCCGCCGACCTCAGCGACGCCTCCCAGGCCGACCGCCCCGCCGTGCAGGTGGGCGACCCCTTCATGGAAAAGCTGCTGCTGGAGGCGACCCTGGAGGCGATTCAGGCGGGCCTCGTCGCAGGCGTGCAGGACATGGGCGCGGCGGGCCTCGTCTCCTCGACGTGCGAGATGGCGTACCGGGCGGGCCTCGGCATCACCATGAACCTCGACCTCGTGCCCACGCGCGAGACGGGCATGGTGCCGATGGAACTCTGCCTGAGTGAGTCTCAGGAACGGATGATTCTGGTGCCCGTGCCGGGGCGGGAAAAGGAACTGCTGGACCTCCTGGCGAAGTGGGAACTCGACGTGGTGACCATCGGGGAGGTCGAGGCGCACGACCGCTACCGCCTGACCTGGCGTAGCGAGGTGGTGTGCGACCTGCCCGTCGCCCTGCTCAACGAGGCGCCCAAGTACACGCGGGAGGGCGTGGAGTCCGAGGAAATCCGGGCCAAGCGCGAGCGCGACCTGAGCGGCGTGCCCATGCCCGGCGACCTCGGCGCGGTGCTGGTGGACCTGCTCTCGCACCCGACCATCGCCAGCAAGCGGCCCATCTTCGAGCGGTACGACCACCAGGTGATGACGAACACGGTCGTCGCCCCCGGTGCCGCCGACGCCGCCGTGCTGAGAATCAAGGATTCGAGGCTGGGGGTGGCCGCCACCTCCGACTGCAACCCGCGCTTCGTGTACCTCGACCCCTACCTGGGGGCCGCCGCCGCCGTTGCTGAGGCCGCGCGCAACCTCGCCTGCGTGGGGGCGACGCCGCTGGCGATCACGGACAACCTCAACTTCGGGAACCCGCTTAGGACGGACGTGTACTTCCAGCTTCAACAGGCGGTGCAGGGGATCGCGGACGCCTGCCGCGCCTTGAACACCCCAGTCACGGGCGGCAACGTCAGCCTCTACAACCAATATGTGGAGGAGGGCCGCACCGTCGCCATCCACCCCACCCCGACGATTGGCATGGTGGGCGTGCTGCCCGACGTGACGAAGCGGGCCACCCTGGCGCTGAAGGAGGGGCCGCACAGCCTGTACCTGCTGGGGCGCCACGCGGAGAGCATTGGGGCGAGTCAGTATCTGGAGACGATTCACGGGCTGGAAGCGGGGGAGGTGCCGCCCCTCGACCTCGACCTGGAGGCGCGGGTGATCGCCGGGACGCTCGCCCTGATCCGCGCGGGCCTGACGGAGACGGCGCACGACTGCTCGGAAGGCGGATTGGCCGTAGCCATCGCCGAGATGGCAATCGCGGGCGGGCGGGGCGTGAAGGTGACGCTCGCCGCACCTGAGGGAGTCCGCCCCGATGCCCTCCTCTTCGGGGAGGCACACAGCCGCGTGGTGGTGGCCGTTCAAGTCGGGCACGAGGACGAGGCGCAGCGGGTGCTGGACGAGTTGGGCGTGCCTTACACCGTCATCGGGGAGAGCCTGCCTAGTTCGGGTGGGGAAAGCGTCGCCATCTCGGTTTCGGGGGCGAACGTACACTTGAGCGTGAATCTTGGGACGCTGACTGAGGCTTATACG
Source organism: Deinococcus aestuarii (assembly GCF_018863415.1). Taxonomy (NCBI): domain Bacteria; kingdom Thermotogati; phylum Deinococcota; class Deinococci; order Deinococcales; family Deinococcaceae; genus Deinococcus; species Deinococcus aestuarii. Next base: position 143,014 of record NZ_JAHKSN010000010.1, read on the forward strand.
ACACCGCTGCGGGGGATTTTGGGGTGATAGGCGAGGGCGTTGGTCACACGCCCCCTCACCCCCGGCCCCTCTCCCACGAGGGGAGAGGGGAGCAGGGCGGCTTAGGGCAGGTGGGTTTGGATGACCTGCACGACGCCTTCGAGGTTGGAGTGGACCTCGTTGTTCCAGAAGCGCAGGACCTTGAAGCCTCCCGCCTCAAGGAATTGAGTGCGAACCAAATCATAGGCACGGGCGCCTTCCTCGGCGTGCTGGCTGCCGTCGAGTTCAATGACCAAGTGCGCCTCGTAGCAGACGAAATCCACGATGTAAGGCCCAACGGGCTGCTGTCGTCGAAACTTGAAGGTCAGGAAACGGTTCCGCAAGACCCGCCAAAGCATCTGTTCTTCGGGCGTCTGCCTTTCCCTCAAAGCTCGCGCTTTGACCGTCTCCCGCCGCATCCTCCGCGTCGCCACACCGAAATCTACCCGCCTGCTCCCCTCTCCCCTCGTGGGAGAGGGGCCGGGGGTGAGGGGGCGTGTGACCAACGCCCTCGCCCCAAAGGACCCCACCATGCTCTTTGACCCCGCCACCGACAAGCCGCAGGACGAGTGCGGCGTCTTCGGGCTATACTCGCCCGAACCCAACGACCTCGCCTGGCTGACGTACCTCGGCCTCTTCGCCCTGCAACACCGGGGGCAGGAGGCGGCGGGCATGTGCGTCTCGGACGGCGAGAAGTTCCACGTGGACAAGGACCTGGGGCTGGTGACGCAGGTATTCGACGAGCGGCGGCTCGACGGCCTGCGCCTCGCCAACGCCCGCGTCAGCATCGGGCACGTGCGCTACTCGACGACGGGCTCGAACCTGCGCTTCAACGCCCAGCCGCTCACCACCCGCACGAACAAGGGCATCCTGGGCCTGGCGCACAACGGCAACTTCGTGAATGCCCGTGAGGTGCGCAACGCGATGCTGATGGAGGGCGCCCTCTTCCAGACCACGAACGACTCGGAGGTCATGCTCAACCTGATCGCCCGCGAGAGTCACATGGACCTCGTGGAGGCGACCGCCGCCGCCATGCGCAAGCTGCGGGGCGGGTACGCCTGCGTGCTGATGAGCCGCACCCAACTCCTCGGTTTCCGTGACCCGCACGGGGTCCGTCCTTTGGTGATCGGGCAGCGGGACGACGGGGCGTGGGTGCTCGCCTCCGAGCCGTGCGCGCTGTACGCGGTGGGCGCGCGGCTAGTACGGGACGTGCAGCCGGGTGAACTGGTGTGGATGGACAGAGACGGCCTGCACTCCCTGATGGTGGAGCCGAAGAGGCCCACGCCCTGCGCCTTCGAGTGGATCTACTTCGCGCGCAGCGACGGCGAGCTGGACGGGGTGGACACCCACGCGAGCCGCATCCGCATGGGCGAGAGGCTGGCCCGCGAGCGCCCGGTGGAGGCCGACATCGTGGTGCCCGTGCCCGACTCCGGCATCGGGGCGGCCATCGGGTACGCGCGGGAGAGCGGGATTCCCTTCGACTACGGCCTGTACAAGAACCCTTACGCGGGCCGCACCTTCATCGCCCCCACCCAGGAGGCGCGCGAGCTGAAGGTCAAGATGAAGCTCTCGCCCACCAGCGCCGTGCGGGGCAAGCGGGTCGTGCTGGTGGACGACTCCATCGTGCGCGGCACCACCAGCCGCCAGATCGTGAACCTGCTGCGCGAGGCGGGGGCGCGCGAGGTTCACTTCCGGGTGAGCAGCCCGCCCATCAAGCACCCGTGCTTCTACGGCATCGACACCGCCGCCCGCAAGGAACTCGTCGCCAGCACGCATACGGCGGAGGAGATTCGGGAATTGATCGGCGCCGATACCCTCGCCTTCATCAGCGAGCGGGGCCTACGGGAAGCCGTGGGCGGCCCCGGCCTGTGCCTGGCGTGCTTCAACGGCGAGTACCCGGCGGGAACGCCCCTGCTGAACGACGTGGACAAGCTGGCGCTAGAGGTCTGAGCCAAAAAGGAACTGACCGCTGTGTACACTGCCCTTCAGGACGAGGGGCAGTGTTTTTCTTTCCCCGCTTCGTCCTCCGCCAGCGGCCCCGGCAACCGCGCCAGCCCAAAGCCACCCACGTCACCACCCTGCGCCTGGACGAGGACATGGAAAAGCGGCTCAAGCACGTCGCCGCGCTGAAAAAGGTGCCGTACCAGACGCTGCTCAAGCAGTTCGTGGGCGAGCGGCTGTATGAGGAGGAGAAGCGGTTGGGAGTGATTTAGGGATTAAAGGCAATAGCGTATATTTGGAAGTAGATTTTCTTATACAAGCATCCTATCTAAATATTCGCGAAAGGGATGTGACAAAGGAGTCCTTAGTGCTAAGTAATTCACCAATCCAGTATCGCTATTTTCAAATCTGTAGCTAAAGTTAGGGTCGATCAATTTACAAACTTCGAGCAACTTATCAAGAAATAGACGCACAAATTCCAACTCAAACTTTCCCCTAACATAAGCCTTCGGGTTTGCTCTTTTCATAGTATCCTCAATATCTGATATGCATTGGGCATCAAGGCTACCCGGATTGGTTATCCCCGCTCTTCGATACATTTTGTTTAAATAATCCTGCTCAATGAATATATTCAAATTGTCATCAAATTTAAAGTACGTCTTAACTTTTATCCTGCTCAATTCACAATTATTATCTATTTTATAACATGCTACAACAGCGTGGAATCTTCGTAGCAGTAAACTGAATTTCCTCCAAGCGTATATGAACTTCTTCTTAATAATTTGATAATTTATATGGACTCTTCCTTTGAATATTCCACTCCTCCAGAGTCTTGATAGAGGCTCTGTGTCAATCAACAGATTCTCGTAGGAGTGCGTAGGTGTTACAAAAAAGTCAGTATTAAGAATGGGACTGCCAATATAATCGTGCAGGTCCTTATCAACTATATAAATAGATTTGTTAGAATTTAGAAGCGTCCTATTCCTCACCTTATTGTACGTTGCTATTACGCCATCTCTGTTACCACAATATATGTATTCGTATTTTATAGAGGGATCGTACTTCTCTATTTGAAAATCATAAAATGCTGAGTCAGTAGCACCTTCTACAAATACAAACAGTGTCCTACTTTCCTTCGCATTCATCCTTACGAAGTCGTTCCATGCCACTGATTGAGATTGTCTTTCCGATCTGAGATAATCAAGAAACGACATTACTTTCCTCAAATTCAGCCATATCGTGTGAATACACGTCCATTTTATTGTCGAAAATGAATGGCGAGTGCGTAACTGCAAATAGGCCCTCTACTCTTCCAGATTCGGATACATCCACAAGTAGCTTCTTCTGCCACGGCAGAGACAGCGACAACTCAGGCTCATCTATAATAAGAAACATCCTCTTTCTGTCGGATAGGTAAATGTGGGAGAACAGAGAGACTATTTGTTTTTCACCAGATGATAAATCTTTCAAATCAATCTCATCCTCCTTATTATATAATTCAACAAGACTGTCGGACACAAAAAACATTGAGTTTTCGTTAGGAAGATACGGTTTTCTATGATAGAACTTCACCGTGTAATTGCTAGGATTGTACAGAACAAATTTATCTATAAAGTAACTATTTATAAGCTCGGCGAATTGATAAATGGGTCCTGCCTCCCTAGATTGTTGCAGAAAGACATCAACAAGCCTAGAAACGAAACTCATAACTATCTTCTCGTGGTCGTCTAGCTTTTTTCTTGATTTTAGATTACTCATTATTGATTCTATCTGACTTATATCCACAAAGCCTTTCACGTGCTCGTTCATGTCTTGCAACATCTTTACGTACATAGGGAAAAGATTTTTGTCATAGGTGATATCTAGATAATTGCGAGACATAATGTCGGTCAGATAATTTCTACTTAGGTTTATCAGTTTCTCTGTTAATGAGGCCCCAAGTCTATTAGAATGAACTTCCAAAAGGCTTTTGACGTCGCTCATACCAAATTCGACAAACTCTATATAATTTTTTGACTGGGGAGACCTTCTTTGTATAATATCACTAAAACTGTGACTCATCTCCGGAAAAATTAGTCTTATGTCTTGCTCTATTCGTCTATAAGTAGGCATATAAACTATTTGGCAATCAATTGACTCATCGATCAACCTATTTATATCACTTACAACGCTCTTGTTTAACGTGCTGCGGCGCCTCTGTAAGTAATCCCTTACATAAGTTAGAGGAATACCTGATTCCCCAGATATATCCCTAGCTGCAATCACATTACTCTCAAAGGTGCTGCCTTCATACCTTCCGCTATTCATTATTTCATGGATAAAACTGTCATAAGGTCCCTCTGAATCACTATCGGTAAACATTCGTTCTTTATGAATTACTATTGGGCTCCTGCCCCTAAATTTAAGCTCTATTCTACTGAAGTGAAAATTAGACAGTTTGTGCCATTGCTTTGTAATTGTGTAGTAGAAGATTGACAAAATAGTGGTTTTACCTCTGCCGTTTTCTCCTACTAGGATAAGTTGTGATTCGCGAAATCTAATTCGAACATTTCTACTTCCATATAAATCATGAATATAAAATTCCTCTACTGGTCTCGTTCCGCTTCGCCTTTGGCTCTTAGTCACAGGAAGAGCATATCTCCTAGACGGCCAGAATGAAAAGGTAAATTGTAGGACTCGTCGTAGCACCTGAGGCAGCAGATGACCTTCTCCCTCCCCCTCTCCTCCCCCGACCTCCGCCACGCCCTCGCCCGTGTTCACCCTCCCCCCGGCGCCCGCCTCTCCTGCATCTGGGCGGCGGAGGCCGAGGCCGACCCGGGGGAGGACGTGCCGCCCGGCGTGCGGGCGTGGTGGCTGTCCCTGACCCGGGAGTTGCTGGGCGGGCCGGGCTGGGGGCGCGTGGTGCTGGTGCAGGACGCGGGGTATCGGTGGTTCCGAATGCGGTACGACGTGCATGAGGCGACGCCCGAGCGGGTGCTGGCAGCGGTGGAGGGGGACCACGGGGCGCCGTCGTCCGCCGGGTCGTTCACGCTGGCATGGGGGGCGAGCGTGGAGCGCGGGTGGGTGAGCTGCCGGGGCGCGGCGTTCAGCGTGGGCGATCAGCTCGGGGTGTGCCTGTACGCCGTGCCGGATGATCTGGAGCGGCTGGGGGCGTGGGTGCCGGGTGGGTGGTCATAGCCCCAGATGCACTCGCAGTTTTTCATCCAACTCGGCCATCAGGTCATCCGGTACATGACCCAGCCGTTTGATTAAGCGGCTGACGTGCGTGGCCCGCGTTGCTTCCACCTGTGCCTTGCTGTCGTGGTCGAGCCCGGTGCGCTGATTAGGCAGGAGGACGTTGGTCACATACAAGCGTGCCACGTTGCTTGTCAGGGGAACGGTCATCAACAGGTGTGTGTTGGCGTTCGCAGCGTTGTTAGTCACGACGATGCCAGGGTGTGTTTGCGCTGCTTCGCCTTCCCGTCCGTCGGGCCGGTAGTTGATCAGCCAAACATCGCCGCGCCGAATGAGCCTCACCCATTCTCCAAACCGTCGAGGTTGTCGGCGGGGTAGGTCTCGCGTCCGCTCTGTTGCGCTTCGCCAAGTTCCCGGTAGGCGTCCTGTAAGGTCTGATCACGCAGGGCGCGAACAGCTTCAGCCAAGGCGGCGCTACGTGACCCGAGCTTGTGAGTTTCCTGGTACCTATCCAGAAAAGCGGCAAGGTCGGAGGGCAAGGTGGCACTGATGCGAGTGGCATTATTCATGCCACCGATAGTACCAACAGTCCCGCCCATCGGCACCCTTGGGTATAACTAAGTTATACTCCGGCCATGAAGACCGCCATTTCCCTCGACGACCAGACTTTTGCGGAGGCTGAGGCGCTGGCGCAGAAGCTGCGTCTCACCCGCAGCGAACTTTACCGGGCAGCCCTCCGCGAGTTTTTGGCTCGGCATAGTGGCGAGGACGTGACGGCAGCACTCGACCGCGTGTATGGTGCAAATCCTGAGCAGGACGATGACTTTCGGCAGGAGGCGGCGCGTCGAGCGTTCGAGGCGAACGAGTGGTGATCGCTCGCGGCGAAATCTGGTGGGCCGACCTGGGCGAGCCCGTCGGCAGCCGTCCAGCTTACGTCCGCCCGGTGCTGGTGGTGCAGGCCGACAGCTTCAACCGAAGTCGCATCGCCACCGTCATCGTCGCCGTCATGACGAGCAATCTTGCGCGAGCGGCTGCCCCTGGCAACGTCCTTTTAGAAACCAACCGAACGCGCCTCCCGAAAGACAGCGTGGTGAACGTGTCTAGCCTCGTTGCCCTGAACAGGGCCGAGCTGACGGAGCGGGTCTCGGAACTGAGCGTGAGCGCGATGCAGGAGGTAGACGCTGGGTTGCGGCTGGTGTTGGGCCTGTAACCCGTGATGGAAAGCCGCCCGCTCCCCCTCCCCTATCCTCCCCCCATGACCCCTCCCCGCTCCCAGATTCGCCCCGGTGTGACCGTGGACATCGTGCAGAAGCAGGACCAGCCCACGGGCAGGCTCACGCGCGGCGTGGTGGCGCAGCTTCTCACCCGGTCGGCCACCCACCCGCACGGCATCAAGGTCCGCCTCACGAGCGGGCAGGTGGGCCGCGTGCAGGCGGTGGTCGGGGGGAAGGGGCAGGGGGCTTGAGGCCAACGCTTCTCTACCCGCCCCTCATCCCCCTCCCGGGTGCCCGGCTTACGGTGCGCGTGAGGGGGTGGACCATGCCCGAAGCCTGGAGCGACAGGGACGAGCGGCAGTACGCACACGTCAAGGAGAGCGAACTCGCACGCGGCGAGCCGGAAGACCGTGCCGAGGAGATCGCCGCCCGCACGGTGAACAAGCACCGCCGCCAGGAGGGCCGCACGCCCAACAAGCGGACCCAGGGCACGGGCAACCCGAACGCCCGGCTCTCCGACCTCACCCGCGACGAGCTGTACAACCGCGCCAGGGAAAAGGGCATCAAGGGCCGCAGCGGCATGAGCAAGGCCGAACTGGTCGCGGCGCTGGGCTGAACCGGGCAAAAAAGGAACGCTCCCCAGCCGGAAGGTCGGGGGCGTTTTCCTTGGTGAGAGCGGGACAACTGCCTCCCGTCCAGGGTGCATCATACAAGTGAAAGGAGTCACAAGTATGACCGCTCCCGCTCCCATTTCCGCCGCCCTCTTTCTCCACACGCTCGGAGACAGCGTGGTCACGCTGGACGGGCAGCCGCTGACGTGGCCCGCCCACAGCGCGGAGGAGTTGCTGTGGTACCTCCACGCGCACGAGGGCGGGGCGTACCGGGCGGACGTGCTCGCGGAGTTGTGGGGGCTGGAGGACACGCCCGCCGCCGCGAACCGCTTCCGGGTGGCGCTGTGCCGGTTGCGGGCGACGCTGGGAAGCGCGGACGCGGTGACGGAGGTGCGCGGACGCTACGCCCTGCACCCGGCGATCCTGGCCCAGAGCGACACCGCCGCCCTGCACGCGGGGCTGTTGGGCGCCCGCTTCGCCCGGGACGACGCCGAGCGCGAGGAAGCCCTGCGGCGGGCGCTGGCGGTGGCAGACGGGGACTACCTGCCGGGCGTGCGCGGCGACTGGGCCGACGCGGCGCGGGCGCACCACCGGGCGGCGCGGGTGCGGGCGTACGTGGCCCTCGCCACGCTCCACTGCGCGCGGCGCGAATGCCCGCTGGCGGCGCTGGCCCTGACCCGCGCGGTGGAGTGCGACCCCCTGATCGGCGAGGACCACCACCAGCGCCTGATGACCTGCCTCGCCGCCACGCGCGGCAAGTACGAGGCCGTCGAGCACTACCGCCGCTACTGCCGCTACCTGCGCGAGGAGGTGGGCGACACCCCCATGTCCGAGACCGCCTGCCTCGCCGAGCGCATCAAGCAGGGCGAGGTCCCCTGCGCCGACACCATGCTCGCGGCCCCGGCGACCGGTTCCCTTCCCTTCCTGGGGAGATAGAAAGGCCCAGAGCGTTTGACGAAAGAAGAGTCGTCACCCTGAACGAAGTGAAGGGTCTCGACCGGCAGGTTGGAGATGCTTCGCTCAGCCTGACAGTGTTCCGGTGTCAATTGCCCTGACTCGGCTCCACGGTCTTTGGTTGCAGGCGGGAGGGACGCTTTTGAGCTCCTCTGCTGCGCAACGCTACGAGCCCCTCTTGAGGGGGGAGGCCGGGTGGGCGTGAACGGGCCGGGCGGCCGAGAACAGCGAGAATCCCTGGCCCTCTCCCCGTGACTCCGCCAATCAAGAGAGGGCGTCTTTCTTCCCGGTAATGCCCCCGTAACAGCCCGGCGGGAGCCTCGATCTATGGAGGCTTTCCTATGCATGTCGCCCGGCTGATGTCCCGCTCCCCCGTGACCGTCTCGCCCGACGCCAGCGTTCCCGAGGCCGCCCTGCTGATGCGCCAGCGGGGGATTCGCCGCCTCCCTGTGCTCGAAGAAGGCAGGCTGGTCGGCATCGTGACCGACCGCGACCTGCGCGAGGCGATGCCGGGCCGCACGACCACCCTCAGCATGTGGGAGGCGACCACCCGCCTCGCCGCGATCACCGTGGGGGAGGTCATGCGCCGGGGTGTGGTCACCACCCACCCGGAAGCCGACGCGCGGGACGCCGCCTACACCCTGTTGCGGCACAAGATCGGCGGAATGCCCGTGGTGGACGACGCCGGAACGCTGGTCGGCGTGATCACCGTGACCGACCTGCTGCACGACTACGCCCGCACGCCGGAGCCGGGGACGAACGCGCCCGTCGAGGGTGACGCGGTGGGCGAGGAGGCCCGCGCGTGAGTGACCGCTCCCGCTCCACCCACCCCGCCGAGGACGCGGACAACGCCCCACACGCCGTTCCACGCGGCACATTGATGGTGATTGCCACCCTGCTCCTCGCCCTGATCTTCCTGTGGATGCTCGTCCTCGGCATCCTCCAGGGGCGGGCCTGACGTGGCGGCTCCTGATCGGCCCGCGCGGCGGCTCGACCACCACACCCTCGCCCTGTACGAGCACATCTGGCTGGGCATCGCCGTCGTGCTGCTGCTGCTGCTCTTCGCCAGCGTGTTCGGCAGCATGATCACGGGCACCTTCCCCCTGCTGCGGAGTACGGGCGGCGGGCACGCGAGCGGGGTGAGCAGCGGGCGGCTCGATCCGAACAACCTCGCCGCTACGCCCTTCGCCCAACCCGGGCTGCGGCAGAACGCGGACGGCACCCTCGAAGCCTTTGTGGTCGCCCGCGCCTTCAACTTCGAGCCCGCCGTGCTGCGCGTGCCCGCCGGGCAGCCCGTGACCATTCACGTGACCTCCGCCGACGTGGTGCACGGGTACAACGTGACGGGCACGAACATCAACGCCGAGATTCTGCCCGGGCACGTGGCGAGCTTCACCCTCACCTTCCGCCGCCCCGGCGAGCAGCACGCGATCTGCAACGAGTACTGCGGCATCGGCCACCAGAGCATGATCAACCGCGTGATCGTGGACCCGCCCGCCGCGCTGACCCGGCCCTAGGAGAAAACCTGTGACCACCCCACCCCTCCGGCCCTCCGTGCCGCTGGTGTCCGGCCCCCGTGTGGACGCCTCACCGGACGCGGCTTACCTCGCCAGCCTGAAGAAAGTCACCCAGTATTACGTCGTGACGGGTTTTCTGGCCCTCCTGATCGGGATTCTCCTCGGCCCGCTCCAGGCGCTGAACTACGCGGGCATCAACGTCTACGACTCTCCGCTCCTCAAGGCGCTGATCAAGTCGTACTACCAGGGGCTGACCCTGCACGGCGTTCTGAACGCCCTCGTCTTCACCCAGTTCTTCATCAGCGGCTGGATGCTGTACCTCCCTGTGCGTGACCTGGGCGCGCGGATCAACCTGCGCTTCGCCTGGTTCACCTACCTCCTGATGACCGCCGGGCTGCTCACCGCCGCCGTGCCGCTGCTGACGAACGACGCGACGGTGCTCTACACCTTCTACCCGCCGCTGGAGGGCAGCCCCCTCTTCTACATCGGCGCGGGGGTGATGGTGGGCTCCAGCCTGCTCGTTGCGGGGCAGGTCGTCCATATGTGGTGGCGCTGGAAGCGGGAGAACCCGGGCCGGGTCACGCCACTCGTCGCGTTCGGCAGCGTCGCCACCTGGCTGATGTGGTCCATCGCGGCGCTCGGGATCGTGGTCGAGGTGGTCGTGCTGCTGATTCCCTGGTCGCTGGGGCTGACTTCCGGGGTGGACCCGCTGCTCGCGCGCACCCTCTTCTGGTGGACGGGGCACCCCATCGTCTACTTCTGGGTGCTGCCCGCCTATATCTCGTGGTACGCCTTCTTGCCGCGTCAGGCGGGGGGCCGCATCGCCTCCGAGCCGCTCGCCCGGCTGGCCTTCGTGCTGTTCCTGATCTTCAGCGTGCCGGTGGGGCTGCACCACCAGTACGCCGACCCCAACATCTCGAACACCTGGAAGAGCATCCATATGCTCCTGACCTTCCTGGTCGCCGTGCCCAGCCTGCTGACCGCCTTCAGCGTGGCGGCGAGCCTGGAGGACGGGGCGCGGGCGCGGGGGGGCCGGGGGCTGGTGGGCTGGATAGGCCGCCTCCCCTGGGGCAACGCCTCTTTCAGCGCGCAGGTGCTCGCCATGACCTCCTTCATCTTCGGGGGGGCGGGCGGGATCGTGAACGCGAGCCTGGCCTTCGGGCCGGTCGTGCACAACACCGCCTGGATTCCCGGGCACTTCCACATCACGGTGGGCACGGCGACGACGCTGACCTTCATGGGGGTGGCCTTCTGGTTCGTTCCGCACCTGACGGGTAAACGGCTCTTCGGCCCGCGCCTGGCCTCGTGGTCGGTGTGGCTGTGGTTCGTGGGGATGATGCTCTTCGCGGTCGGGATGCACTGGCAGGGCCTGCTGGGGGTGCCGCGCCGCTCGCAGATGAGCACGACCGCGCAGGACGTGTACCGCGAGATGAACCTGGCGATCCCGCAGGCGCTGACAGGCCTGAGCGGCGTCGTGCTGCTCGTCGGCGGGCTGCTGTTCTTCTGGGTGCTCTTCCGCACGCTGCTCTCGAGGCGGGTGCAGGACGGGGACGCGGTGCCCATCCCCTCCAGCGAGGCGATCAGCCCGGCGGGGGAAGACCTGAAGACGGCCAGCCTGCTCGTCCGGCGCACCGAGCCGCTGCTCGCCATAGCCGTCTTCGCCTTCTTCCTCGTGCTGCTGGTGTATCTGCCCGTCCTCGGCCCGATGATCGCGGACGCGCAGCTCGTCCCCGGAATGAGGCTGTGGTGACCGGGCCCTTTCCCGAAAGGAGGCTTTCCCCGTGAGTGACGACCGTTTCTTCACCGGGCGCGAGATCGCCGCCGCCCTGACCTTCGTGGTGCTGGGCACGCTCATCGGGGTGACCTCATACCGCGCCGGGCTGAACATCGCGGGCGAGGGCGCGGGGGCCGTGGTTGCCGCCTCCACCACCCCCGCCCCGCCCAACGGGCAGACGCTGTACGCCGGGAACTGCGCCGGGTGCCACGGGGCCCAGGCCCAGGGCGGGGTCGGCCCCGGCCTCGCGGAGACGAAGGGGTGGTCGCTCGCGGACTTCGGTCAGGCCGTGTTGCACGGGCAGGCGCCGGGCGGGCGAACCCTCGCGCCCGTGATGCCGCGCTTCGCGGACACCGGGCTGGACGGGGCGCCCCCGACCGACGACCAGATCAAGGTATTGCATGAGTACCTCAAGGGCTTGTAACCACCCCACCTTCCTCGGGCTTCTGCTGGTAGGTACTGCCGGGCAGACGCCCGGTCTCCTTTCGCCCGACATTGCCGCGACGGCTGCCTTTGCCCGCGGCCCCGTCTTCTACACTTCCCCCCGTGACCCTCTCCCCCGCCGACCTTCCGGCCGTGCGCGCGGCGCTGCTGGCCTGGTTTGACCGCGCCGGGCGTGACCTGCCGTGGCGCGTGGGGGCAGAGGGGAAGCGCGACCCCTACCGGGTGTGGGTGTCCGAGGTGCTGCTCCAGCAGACCCAGGTGGCGCGGGGGCGGGTGTACTTCGAGCGGTTTCTGGCGGCGTTCCCGACCGTGGAGGCGCTGGCCGCCGCGCCCATCGAGGCCGTCCTCAAGGCGTGGGAGGGGTGCGGCTACTACGCGCGGGCCAGGAACCTGCACCGGGCGGCGGGCGTGATCGTGCGGGAGGGGATGCCGACGACCTACGGGGGCTGGCGGGCCCTGCCCGGCGTGGGGCCCTACACGGCGGCGGCGGTTGCCAGCCTCGCCTTCGGGGAGGCGAGGGCGGTCAGCGACGGGAACGTCCGGCGGGTGCTCGCGCGAATCCACGGCGAGCGGCAACCGACTTCCATCTGGGTGCAGGCGCGGGCCGACGACCTCCTCGACCCCGCCCGCCCCGGCGCCTTGAACGAGGCGGTGATGGACCTGGGGGCGACGGTCTGCACGCCGAAAAACCCGCGCTGCCCCGAGTGCCCGGTCTCGGCCTGGTGCGCGGCCTTCCGGTCGGGCGAACCCGCCGCCTTCCCCGCCCCCAAGGTGCGCGCCGCCGTGCGCGAGGTCCGCGCCGTGGCCCTCCTGCTCGGCGACGAGAAAGAGGCCGTGCTCGAACGGCGGGAGGGGACCCTCCTGGGCGGGTTGATGGGATTGCCGACCGAGGTCGTCGCGGAAGGGACGCGGGAGGAGGACACCCTCGCCCGCCTCGCCGCGCGGTTGGGGGCGACCGTGACGGGTGAACTGGGCCGCGTCACCCACACGATGACGCACCGGCTCGTGACGCTGACGGTCTACGGGGGGCAGGGGGGCCCGGAGCGGAGGCCGGTCGCCGACGCCGCCCTCTCCCGGCTGGATCACAAGGCGCTGGAATTGTGGCGGGCGCGGCAGGAATCGCTGTTCGCGGAGGTTTGAAGGGGGCGACGGGTGCGGGGTGCCCTTCCGCATCTCGGCGGAAGCAAGGTGGCAGGACGCTCCGGGTGGGCTTGGGGGCCAGGCTCGTTTCCCAGCCTCTCCCACAGGGGGGGAGGAGCTAGAAGCGCGGGAGCTTTTGCGCTGTTCAACACATCTATCCAGACGCCCCACCCTTGTCCGCGACTGGACGCTCCTGGCCCGCGACAAGACCGAATCCTGCACCTCGTAGGACCTGTCCACACCCGCCGCCCGTGTGCCCTGGCCCAGCGCCGCGTCACTCCCCTCCTCCCTCGGTGGGGTGGGGCAACGCCTTCCAACCCGACCTCACTCCCCGCGGCTCAAGCCCTCCAGCAGCGCCACCCCGAACACCACCCCCTTCTCGAAGTGATCGCGCACGATGTTCTCGTTCGGCGCGTGCACCCGCCCCCCGACATTCCCGATCCCCGCCGCCACACAGGCCACCCCCAGGGCCTGAAAAGGGTACATCGGCCCGCTGCCCCCGCTGGAGGGCTGCACGACCGGCTCGGCCCCGTGCGCCTCCCGCGCGGCGGCGACGCAGGCCCGCACGAACGGATGCCCGGCCTCCACCCGCGCGGGCTTCTGGTGTGCCTCCAGCTCGACGAGCTCCACGTCCGTCAGGCCCTGCGCGTCCAGGTGGGCACGCAACAGCCCGAGCACCCGCGCCGGGTCCTGCCCCGGCACCAGCCGGAAGTCGAGCTTGACGAAGCCGTGGGCGGGCAGGACCGTCTTGCTGCCCTCCCCCCCGTACCCGCCGCCCCAGCCGTTGACGTTGACGACCGGGGCGAGGTTGAGCCGCCCGTGATAGGCCGGGCCGGTGGCGAGCGGGCGGGTGACCCCATACGTCTCACGCACGGCCTGACCGTCCCCGGGAATGCGGGCGAGGGCCGCCAGGTCCGCCGCCGAGGGCTCCCGCACGTCGTCGTGGAAACCGGGAATGGTCACCCGCCCCCCGTCGTCGCGCAGGGAGGCGACCGCCCGGGCGAGGCGGTAGAGGGGGTTGTCGATCACCGCCCCCAGGCTGCTGTGCAGGTCGGAGGCCGCCACCCGGCAGCGCAGCTCCACGCACATCACGCCCTTGAGGCCGAGGGAGAGAACCGGGCGCCCGTCAGGGTCGATGCTGCCGAACTCCCACCAGCAGCCGTCGGCCCGCAACTCCTGCGCGTGCTCGGCGACGAAACGTTCCAGGCTGGGGCTGCCGACCTCCTCCTCGCCCTCGATCAGCCAGCGGACGCGCAGGGGGAGCCGCCCGCCGTGCCGCTCGCGCACCGCCCGCACGGCGGCGAGGCGGGCGGCGAACTCACCCTTGTCGTCGGAGGCGCCGCGGCCGTACAGCCGCCCGTCCCGCTCGGTCAGGGTGAAGGGCGGGCTCTCCCACAGCTCGGCGGGGTCTTCCGGCTGCACGTCGTAGTGGTTGTAGATCAGCAGCGTGGCGGGCCCTTCCCCCGCCTCGGCGACGAGGACGGGCGCGACCTCACCGGGATACGAACGCACGGTAAAGCCCTCGGCCTCCAGCAGCCGGGTCACGAAGGCCGCCGTCTCGGGCAGCATCCGCCCCTGCGCCGACACGCTTTGCAGGGCCACGAGGTCGCGCAGGTCCGAGAGGCCGCGCCCGATGTGGGTGGAGAGGTCGGCCGGGGTGGGAAGGGAGGAGGTCATGGGGGCAGGGTAAGGGATAGGACGGCCCTGGGGACGCCCTCAACCCGACTCCACCGCCGCCCACGTCCGCCCGGGCTGTTCCGCGCGCCACCGGGCCACACCGCCGGAGGCCCGGCACGCCTCTCCCGACGGCCCACGTCACCTCCTCACCCTGGAGGTGACGGTGCAGCCCCAGGCCGCGCGCGGAAGGCCCCCGTCATGACCGGGGACCGGGCACAGCCACCCCCGCCGTGGTCCCCCGCACGACGAGCCGGGTGGGCAGGGTCACGTCTCCGGGGCCCTCCCCGTCCAGCAGGGCGAGGATGGCCGCGCCGACCCGCGCGCCCTTCCCGGTCGTGGGCTGCCAGACGGTGCTGAGGTTCAGGGCCGCGCTGCTGGGCAGGTCGTCGAAGCCCACGAGGCTGAGGTCTTCCGGCACCCGCCGCCCGAGGGCCTGGGCCGCCCGCAGCGCCCCCTGCGCGAGCACGTCGCTCATGCACAGCAGCGCGGTAACCTGCGGGAAGGCGGCGAGCAGGGCGCGGGTCAGCCGCTCGCCCTCCTCGGGGGTGTTCTGGGCGGCCTCGGTGATCAGCAGGTGTGCGCCCGCCGCCCGCGCCGCCTCCCGGTAGCCCCGCAGGCGGGTGGCGGTCGTCGCGTACAGGGCGCGGGCCTCGCGCTCCGGGCTCACCGGGCCTCCCCGGCGTTCCGGCGAGAGTTCGAGGCTCAGCACCCCCAGGTGACGGTGGCCCAGGGCCGTCAGGTGCCGCGCCGCCTCCCGCGCCCCCCCGGCGTCGTCGATCCCCACCCGCGAGGCCCCCGGCTGCGGGGCCTGATCCACCAGCACGGTCGGCAGCCCCCGGCCCAGCACCGCCCGCAGCAACTCGCTGTCCTCGGCGGCGCAGTACACGACGAAGCCGTCCACGCTGGCGGTCTGCACGGGCCGGGTGCCCCCCGGACTCGCCAGCAGCAGCAGGCTCAGCCCCCTTTCCTGAAGGGCGCGCGCCACGGCCCCCAGGAAGAGGGCGGCGGCGGGGTCCGCGAAGGCGTACTCCAGGGGCGCGTCGTAGACGACCCCGATCACGTTCGTCCGTCCCCGCCGCAGGCTGCGCGCGAGGGGATCGGGCCCGCCGTAGCCGAGTTCGCGCGCCGCGCCAAGCACCCGCTCGCGCAGCTCCGGGGAGAGCTGGTCGGGCCGGTTGTACGCGTTGCTCACCGTGGCGGGCGACACCCCCAGCCGGGCGGCCACGTCGCGCAGGGTGACGCGGCGGGCCGGGGGCGGCTTGGCAGGGCGCATGGCCGGATGCTAGCGTAAGCCCCGCGTGTCTGAATCGATTCAGATGACCACCGCCCCCCGTTTCAGGAGTTGCCATGACCGAAGTGCCCGTCTTCCCCGGTTCCCCCCTCCCCACCCGGCGTGCCGAGGTGGCCCGGCACGCCCTGGGGGTCGTCTTTCTGACGAACGGGGTGATGTTCGCCACCTGGGCGGTCAATATTCCCGGGGTGCGTGACCACCTGCGGCTGAGCGACGCGCAGCTCGGGGTGGCGCTGCTGGCGGTGGGGCTGGGCAGCCTGGCGACCATGCCGCTCACGGGGGGCTGGACGGCCCGCTACGGCAGCCACCGGGTCACGCAGGTTTCCACCGTGGCGTGCCTGCTCGCCCTCGCGCTGCCCTTTCTCGCACCGAACCTGGGGCTGCTCGTGCTCGCGCTGGCGGTGCTGGGGGCGGCGAACGGCGCGATGGACGTGTCCATGAACGCGCAGGGCGTGACGGTCGAGCGCTCGCTGGGCCGGGCGGTGATGAGCCGCTTTCACGCCTATTTCAGCCTGGGCAGCGTGCTGGGCGCGCTCCTCGGGACCGCCCTGATCGGCCGGGTGCCCATGCTCGCGCACGCCCTCGGGGTCGTCGCCGTGACCACCGTGGCGGGCGTTCTGGCCGGTCGCCTGCTGCTTCCCGACCGCGCGGCGAGCCCGGCGCCGGGGACGGCCGAGGCTTCCAGCTCCTCCGCCAGCCGTGTTCCCCACCTCGGTCCCGCCGTGCTGCTGCTGGGCGCCCTGTGTTTCCTGGGGATGCTCTCCGAGGGGGCGAACTACGACTGGGCCGCGCTGTATTTCCGCGACGTGCTGAACGTGACGGGCGGAAGTGCCGGGATCGGTTACACGGCCTTCGTCGCTGCCATGACGCTCGGACGCTGGTTCGGCGACCGGGTGCGCGGCCGCCTGGGGGACGAGCGGACGGTGAGGGGCGGCGCCCTGCTCACCGCGCTGGGGCTGGGGCTGGCCCTGCTCGTGCGCGAGCCGCTGCCTGCCGCCGTGGGGTTCGCGCTCTCGGGCCTGGGCCTGAGCAATGTGGTGCCCGTCATGTACGGCGCGGCGGGGCACGCCCTCGCGGGCCGGGGCATCGCGCAGGTAGCGACCATCGGGTACGCGGGCTTCCTGCTCGGCCCGCCCCTTATCGGCTTCGTTGCCGAACACGTCGGGCTGCCCGCCGCCCTCGGGATCGCCCTCTCCGGGGCCGCCCTGGTCGCGGTGCTGGGGGGACGGGCT